>JAJYGW010000349.1 GCA_021790615.1 Actinomycetes bacterium
GCCGACGCCGGTGAGGGCTGTGAACCGGGCGTTCACCAAGTCGGAGCGTCCGGAGCTTTTAGGTGAGGCAACGAATCAGCGCTCCCGGAGGATTTGACGTGAGGCAACAGGATTCGACGGTCACGCTTGCAGCCGGAGGGCCGGACCGTCCTGCCGGGCCGCCGGTTACGCGCCTGTCGGAGAGCCGGGAAGGCTGGTCGGCATCGTCGACGTCCGCGCCGCTGCGCTGGGAGATCCCGATGCCATCACCCGCTGTCGCCTCAGACCTCGTGGCCCTTCGTGCCCTGCTGCGCGCTCGTGAGCGTACGGGCGCGCACCGTCGCCAAGCTCCCGCTGCCCCGCCGCGTCATCTCGTAGCTGGCGATGGCGGTCCGGCAGAGGACGTGGAGTGGCGCCAGGTACCGTTTGCAGCCGATCGTCGTCGGGGGTGTCCTGATCGCGGCGATCACGAGCCTGCCGAACGTCGTCGCGGCGGTCTACCTGGCGCACCGCGGCCGGGGCGCCGCAGTGCTGAGCGAGGCCATGAACTCGAACGCGCTCAACTGATCCTGGCCGCCCACGCAGCCTTCGTCGTCGTCCTCGTCGTGGCGCCATAGCATTGACCGCCGTCCGGGGAGTGGCGCAGCTTGGTTAGCGCGCCTGCTTTGGGAGCAGGAGGCCGCGGGTTCGAATCCCGCCTCCCCGACTCGGCCGCCTCGACCGGCTCGATCCCGTGTCGCATGCAGAGGCGCCGGCTGTTCGACATGAAGCTCAAGCTCGACCTTCACGACATCTACAACAAGGGGAGCGACATCGACGCCGCCTTGTCCGCCGTGATGGAGGAAGCCGTCCGCAAGAAGGCCTCGGTCGTCGAGATCATTTCCGGCAAGGGGTCGGGAGCCCTCAAGAAGCACGTGCTCCGCTTCCTCGACCAGAAGGACGTGAAGGCCCTCTACCACCGGGTCGAGAAGGACTCGAAGAACTGGGGACGGCTGTTCGTCCACTTCCGCTGGAAGTGAGCCGGCTGGCCGGTCGGACCGCGCCGGGCGGTGCGGGTCAGCTGGGCAGCGTGGCAGCCGCCATCATGTAGCCGTTCGTCCCGACGAGGAGAGCGCCTGTGACCATGCTGCCGGGCATGTGCAGGCGTGCCGCCCACCCGCCGTGGCCATGATCCACCCAGAAACGCCCGACCTTCACCTGACGCCCCCCGCGCTCGATCAGGATGCAGCGCACCCAGCCGCTCCACCCTGGCATCTCGATCGTCATGAACATCCACGACGGATGACCGAGAGCGACGGCCACCTCGCCTCGGGATGCGCCTTCGTACGACAGCGCAGCTGCCCGCATCGGCGTCGAGCGGTTCGTTGACGACGGAGCGACCAGCATGCCGATCCCGACGCCGGCGGCGAGCAGCACGGCGGCGGCCATCCCGACGAGCGCCCGCGTCCATGCCGAAGGTGGCCGCCGTCGACGCTGCATCGGTGCGACCGCCGGCGCCGGCATCCGCCCGAGCTCAGCTGTCTCGCCCGCCGCGCGGCGCGCGAGCAGGCGGACCTCGAACCCGGCCGGGGGGTCGGCCACCGGGGCGAGTTGGAGCACGGCGTCCGTCGCAGCGGAGAACCGCCCGACTTCGGCGCGACAGCCGGTGCAGGTCTCCAGGTGGGCGAGAGCTTCGGACCGCTCCGAGCCCACGAGGACGCCGAGGGCGAGCTCGGCAGCGTTCTGGCGCACTTCCCGGCACGCCGTCGTGTCATTCATCTCGGGCCTGCTCCTTCACGACCGTGTCGCCCGTGCTCACCTCGAGCGCAGCTCGCACCTTGCTGAGAGCCGCCCTGATCCTCGTCTTCGCCGTCCCGAGCGGGATGCCATCCCGCTCGGCGATCTCTCCCGCCGTCAAGCCGTAGTACGCCGACATCAACAGCGCCCGTCGCTGCTCGACCGGGATCTCGCGGAGCACCCGGTGGACCCGGCTCGAGGCGTCCGCCCGCTGTGCCTGGTCCTCAGGATCGGCCTCGTTGCTGACGAGCCCGAGGGCGATCAGGTCGTCCGGCTCGATCGGCACCGAACGTCGCAGCCGCAGCGCGTCGATCGCAAGGTTCCGGGTGATGGTGAGCACCCACGTCGTCACCGAGCCCTTCCGCACGTCGTAGACGGGGGCATGCCTCCACACCCGGACGAGCGCCTCCTGCGCGATCTCCTCAGCGACTGACGGATCGTTGACGATGCCGAGCGCGAGACCGAAGACGCGCCGCTGATACCGGCGGACGAAGGCGATGCCGGCGGACTCGTCGTTCAGCGCCATGGCCCCGACAAGGGCCTCGTCGGTGCGCCCATCGGACGCCAGCTGAGTGTCCACCAGCTGGGAATACGAGGCAGCAGCGAACCCGGATTGTGACACGCGCTAACCCATGCTCCCCACCGCGAGAGCCACAGCGACGAGGACGACGGCGATCGAGAGAGCCCTGAGGCTCCTCTCGAGCGGTGCGAGCAGCCACGCCTTGTCGATCTGTTGCACCGATCCTTCGGCTGTCGTGACTGACCCCTCCACCCGGTCGCCGGACCGCCGGAGCCGCCGTGCCGGAGTGCTGAGGGACCGCTGTGCCCACGACAGGGCGAACGCCGCCGCTCCGGCGAGCACCGCCGGCAGCCGGACCGTGTGAGCCTCGGCCACGTAGCCCACGAGCACCGGGAAGGCGCCCCAGGCGAAGGCGAAGACGACGTCGCTGTGGAGCCGGCCGCCGAAGAGCTCGAGGTTGTAGGCGAGGACGAGCGCGACTCCGACCACGATGAACGGTATGAGCACGAGGCCGACGCGCTGCACGCCGAGGCAGCCGAGAGCGGCTGCGCCGCCGAGAGCGATCACCGAGGCGGCCGCGAGCGCCCGCGACGGGATGTGCGTGCGCAACGGCCGGCCGCTCATCTCGTCGAGAGCATGAGCTGCGACGCCGACGGCGAGGAAGAACGCCGCGAGCGTGGCGAGCAGGGTCGACACCGCCGGCCTCGGTGCCAGTGACGCACCGATGACGACATAGCTGAGGTGCCAGGCGGTGTAGGGAGGGTGCAGCACTGTCCACCAGTCGCGCGCTGCGCTGCCCGGGGCGGCGGCGTAGAACGCCGGCCTCGGCTCCGCCGCCTGCTGCCCGGACCTGCGGGGCGGGGCGGGCGCGACCCGAGCGAGCGCTCGCTCAGGCATGCCCCTTGCGCCCCCACATGACGAGGCCGCCACCGAGGCTCATCTGCCGATGCCCGACCTCGACGATCCCGGCCCGCCTCCACGCCCCGATCGTCCACTCGAGCGGGAACCTCCGGTAATGCCCCGAGATGCTCGGACCGAGGAAGCGGCCGACTTCGTACCACTCACGCCCGCCCGTCAGCGCGCCGGCGAGAGGCAGCACGGCCCTCGTGTAGGCCCACCAGGCCGTCCGCCATGCGGGCGAAGGAGGTACGTGGAACTCGAGGCTCGCGATCGCGCCACCCGGTCGCACGACCCGGGCGAGCTCCGCGACGACCGCCGCCGGGTCCGGCACGTAACGCAACAGGTACGTGAACGTCAGCGCGTCGAACGTCCCGTCCGGGAAAGGCAGCCGCTCCCCGGTGGCCTGCACGAGAGAGACGCGATCAGCCACGCCGTCAGCAGCCACGAGATCGGACGCTGCAGCCAGCATGGCGGCCGTGACGTCGAGCCCGACGACCCGCGCGCTCGACCTCCTCACGACCTGTCGGGCCACGCCCCCCGGACCGGTAGCGACATCGAGCACGAGAGCGGGGTCATCCGTGACCACATGGCCGACCATCTCGCGACGCCAGCGCCCGTTCTGGCCGAAGGAGAGGAGCTCTGCGAGACGGTCGTAGCGCGTGGGGAGCGGCGTGAAGAGACCGACCGCGAAGCGGTTCGATCTCCCGTCGTCGCTCGAGCGCAACGTGAGCACGTCGCGAGGATCGCACAGCGATCGGCCCGGTGCAGCATCGCGCTGCGGACCACGCGCTCGTCACCCTGGTTGCGCCCGAACACGACGTCGCATGTGAGCTCCACCTCGGCGGTGGCCATCCCGCACTTGCGCATCGCATCGATCTTCGGCCACTACCCCGCCACGGCTCTCAAGCCGACAATGGCTCGTCCTCCCGCACGCTGCTCGCCTCGACGGTCACGGTGTCGTCTTCTCCGGATTCCGTCCAACCACGGATGCGCCGCTGGAACTCCTCCACGCGGCGGAGCCGCCGCCGAGAGCGCACCGTCCGCGCACACGCGTCCAACGCCAGGGACTTCCCGTCGCTCAGGTGCAGCACGACCGTCTGGCTCGGGCTCTTCACTACTGTGCTCTCCCCCATCGAGACAGAGCGCACGTCGTCGCGCGAGACCATTCGTCTCGTGAAGAGGTTCCGGACCTCGAGCACGCTGCCCTTCGCAGTCACCGTGAGACCGATGAGGCGGTAGAAGTACGCGGCCCAGATCGCCGTCGCGGCTCCGGCGAGCGCAGCCCAGGGCGAGCCGCGGCCGACGAGCGCGATCGTGCCGACCACCGCCAGGAAGCCTCCGGCAGCGCACACGCCGCTCTGCACCACGCGAGCGCCGAGCGCAGAACGGATCTCGAACTCGTCGGGCATGACGACCTGCATGGGGGAAGCGTATGACGGCGCCGGGCGCCGTTTCGTCATGGTCGACCGAGACGGCTGGTCAACACCTCGCGCTGCACCTCGAACAGCAGGATCCCGACTGCAACGGAGAGGTTGAGCGAGCTTGCGCTGCCCACCATCGGGATGACGACTCTGTCGTCCCCGAGCGCGAGGACATCGTCGCGAAGACCGCTCCCTTCGTTGCCGAACACCAGCGCGAGCGGGCGGGGGAAGCGGGTCTCGGCGTAAGAGCTCCCGGCATGGGCAGAGGTCGTCGTGACATGCACGCCGGAGCCGCGCGCCCAGTCCACGACCGCTCGGATGTCGCGTTCGCGGGCGATCGGCACGTTGAAGATCGAGCCCATGCTCGACTTCGCGGTCACCGGCGAGAACGGGTGAGCCGTCACACCCGTCAGGATGACCGCAGCGACGCCGGCAGCGTCAGCCGTGCGGAGGATCGAACCGAGATTGCCGGGGTTTGCGATCTCGTGCAGCACGACGAACACCGCATCAGGCGCGATCTCGAGGTCGGCCACCCGTCGCTCCGTCGGCCGCACCACTGCCGCCAGTCCGGACGGACCGTCGCGTTCCGAGAGCCTGCCGAACAGCTCGGCGCTCACCCGGACGATCCGCGTGCCCCTGCTCTCCGCCTCGGCGACCAAGCTCTCGGCTTGGGAGGTAGCGAGAAGATCGGGTGCCACGACGAGGGCCTCGATGTCGGCACCGGCCGTAAGAGCTCGCCCCACCGACTGGAACCCTTCACAGAAGAAGGCGGAACCGCCTCGATCCGGATGACCCGATGCCAGCGCACGGATGCGCTTCAAGGTGGGGTTGGCAGTGCTCGTGATGAGGAGGCCCTCCCGCTCACTCGGCATGGTGCCGAGACTACGAGCTGGGCCGGCGAAGGATCAGAACGCTCCCTCCGCCGCAATTCTGCCGGCGGCGCTACATCGCAGGAACTGCGCCCGGTGCTCCCGGGATGCGACCCCGCCGCAGCACGAGCAGGCACAGCACGGCCGACACGAAGAGGATCACGTAGACGACGCTGAACGCCACCGTGTCTCCGTGGACGCTGGCCGCCGCCAGTGCCGCCGCGCGGTTGACGGGCACGCCGGTGGGCCTGTAGCTCGCCACCGCCGATGTCCAGATCGTGTTCAACAGGGCCGGCCCGAGGGCACCGCCGATCTGCTGGGCGACGTTCGGCAATGCAGAGGCGACACCGGCGTCCCGCGGCTCGGCACCGGCGGTGGCCGCGTTCATCGCAGCCGCGAAGATCAGGCCCATCCCCGCACCGAGCACGAGGAGCGCCGGAAGGACGTGCCCCGAGTAGTCGGGGCTGACCGTGATCTGCGTCAGCAGCACCATGCCGACACCGCCGATCGCCATCCCGGCCACGATGAGCGGTCGCGGACCTGACCGCGGCAGCAGGATCACGCCGCCGAGCGTGCTCGAGACCATGATGGCACCGACCATCGGCAGGAATGCGAGCCCGGTCTTGATCGGCGTGTACCCGAGCGTGAGCTGCAGGTAATAGGTGAGGAACAAGAAGACGCCGAACATCCCCACGCCGACGAGCAGGATCGCGAGGTTGGCGCCGCCACGGTTGCGGTCGACCATGATGCGCATCGGCAGCAGCGGGTGGGCACTTCGCGATTCGACGAGGACAAAGAGCGCTAGCAGGCCGACAGATCCCACGAGGAATCCGACGGTGAGCGGGCTTCCCCATCCGTGCAGGCTCGCCTCGGAGAAGCCGTAGACGACCCCCGCCAGGCCCGCCACGGCGAGAAGGGCACCGGGCAGATCGAGGCGCGCGGTGGGGTCGCGCTCCTGATCGTGCAGGAACG
>JAJYGW010000088.1 GCA_021790615.1 Actinomycetes bacterium
GGGGCCGATCTGGGATCCCGGACCCGGCGCGGAGGGGCCCGCGCCGCGGTGCGCAGCTCACCGGTACCGCACGGCGAGGAGGCAGAGCCCCGCTGGCGGTGCGAGGGTGGGAAGCCCCGCACGGGATCGTGCGTCGAGCACGCTGCCCATCGCGCTCGCCGGTACCCGACCCTTCCCGACGTGGACCAGGAGCGCGGTGAGCGCCCGGACCATCTGGTGGCAGAACGCGTTCGCCTCGATCTCGAAGGCGACGAGGCCGTCGAGATCGTCCACCGGTGGCGCAGCCGCCACGGGGGCGACGCGAGCCTGGAGGACGCGCCGGACGAGCGGTCCATCCCCACCCGGCGGCCGGCGGCAGAAGGACGAGAAGTCGTGTTCGCCGACGATCGCGTCGAGCGCGAGGCGCATGGCTGCGAGCTCGAGTGGTCCCACCCACCACGAGTAGGCCGCGAGCAGCGGGTTCGGGTGCTGCCCGGTCGCGAGGAGGTAGCGGTAGCGACGAGCCACCGCAGAGCGACGGGCGTCGAAGCTCGCTCCGACCGCCGTCGCCTCGCGGATCACGATCGCCGGCGCGAGCTGGCGGTTGCACGACCGCGCGAGCGCCTCCGGGTCTGCGGCGGCCTCCGGCACGTCGACGTGGACAACCTGCCCGAAGGCATGCACGCCAGCGTCGGTTCTCCCGGCTCCGACGACGCGCACGGAGCGTCGCGCGTAGCGGCCGATCGCGGCTTCGAGCCGACCGGCAACCGTGTCGAGGCCAGGCTGGGCGGCGAAACCCCGCAGGCCCGTCCCGAGGTAGGCCACCACGAGACGGATCCGCACCAGCTCGTGGTCCGCCCCCTCGGGGGCAGCCACACCGCGGTCGTACCCTTCCCGGCCGATGTCACCCCCCGGTCTCCCGCCGGCCACCGGCTGCGCAGCAGGCGGGGTCTCCGGGTCGAAGAGGCGGTCGCCGAGCGCGGGCTGTGCCTCGCTCAGACGAGTTCGATGCGTGCCATGGGAGCGTTGTCTCCCTGGCGCGGCCCGAGCTTGAGGATCCGCGTGTAACCACCCGGGCGGTCGGCGTACCGGGGCCCGATCTCGTCGAAGAGCTTGTGCGCCATGTCCTTGTCCCGGATGAGGGCCACGACTTGGCGGTGGTTGTGGACACCGCCCTTCTTCGCCTTGGTGATGACCCGCTCCGCCACGGGGCGAAGCGCCTTCGCCTTCGCCTCCGTGGTCACGATGCCCTCTGCGGCCACCAGCGACGCGATGAGGTTTCCGAGCATCGCCTTCTGGTGCGCAGCATCCCCCCCGAAGCGCGCGCCCTTCTTCGGCCTTCCCGGCACGCCCATCAGGCCTCCACCGATCCCTTGAGGGCCAGCCCCCGCTCGTCCAGGCGCTCGATGACCTCCTCGAGTGATCGCTGGCCGAAGTTCGTGATTGCGAGCAGGTCGTCTGCGCTCCGCAACACCAACTCCCCGATCGTGTTGATCTGGGCCCGCTTGAGGCAGTTCCGGGGACGCTCGGAGAGCTCCAGGTCCTCGATCGGGAGGTCGAGGTCGGGTGACCCTGACCGGTCGTAGCCGGTCTCGCCGAGCTCGAGCCCCTGCGGCCGCTCGCTCATCTGGCCGACGAGCCCGAACAGCGAAGAAAGCGTCTCCCCTGCCGATGCGAGCGCGTCTCGCGGGGTGATGGATCCGTCGGTCACGATGTCGAGCACCAGGAGGTCGTAGTTCGTGGACTGCTCGACGCGGGTCGGCTCGACGGTGAAGGTGGCCCGACGGACCGGCGAGAAGATCGAGTCGATCGGGATCACCCCGATGGCCGTGGACCGCTTGTTGCGCTCGGCCGTGGCGTAGCCACGGCCGCGCTCCACCGTGACGTCCGCTGCGAGGTGACCCCGCTCGTTCAGTGTCGCCAGCACGAGCTCGGGGTTGAGCACCTCGACGTCCGCCGTGAGCCGGAGATCCCCCGCCGTGACCACCGCTGGGCCCCACACGTCGAGGCGGAGCGTCACCGGCTCGTCCACCTCCATCCGGAGCACGATGTCCTTCAGGTTGAGGATGATGTCGGTGACGTCCTCCTTCACCCCGGGAATCGTCGTGAACTCGTGCAGTGCGTCGTCGAAACGCACCTGTGTCACGGCTGCCCCGGGGATCGCGGAGATGAGCGTGCGCCGGAGCGAGTTGCCGATCGTGTGACCGAAGCCCGGCTCGAGGGGCCCGATCGTGAAGCGCTGCCGGTTCGCCTCCTCGTCCTCGAGGGCCGCCACGCTGGGTCGCTGGATGATGAGCACGAGAGCCTCCTCGCCCCGGTCGCCCGGGGCTACTTCGAGTAGAGCTCCACGATCAGCGACTCGCGCACGGGCGCGTCGATGTGATCGCGGAGCGGGGTGGTGAGGACGCGGACCTCCATACGGTCCGGCGACGCCTCGAGCCACGGGGGAACGGAGCGGTCCAGCGTGTCGAGGTTGTGGCGGACGACGATCATCTGCGTCGCCTTCGGCCCGAGGGCGACCACCTGCCCGGGTCGGACCCTTGCGCTCGGGATGGTGACCCGCTTCCCGTCGACGCGGACGTGCCCGTGGCGGACGAACTGACGGGCCTGGGCCCGGGAGGAGCCCCACCCTGCCCGGAAGGCCACGTTGTCCAGCCGGAGCTCGAGCGCGACGAGGAGGCTCTCACCGGTGATGCCAGGGGCCCGGTTCGCCTCCTCGTAGAGGTTGACGAACGGGCGCTCCATCAGGCCGTAGACGCGGCGCGCCTTCTGCTTTTCGCGCAACTGGACCAGGTACTCAGATCCCTGGCGCATCCGGTCGCGGCCGTGCTCTCCCGGCGGGTAGGGGCGCCGCTCGATCGGGCAGCGGGACGTGTCGCACTTCGCGCCCTTCAGGTAGAGCTTGATCTTCTCCCGTCGGCAGAGCCGACAGGTTGGTCCCGTGTAGCGAGCCATCTCGTCCTCCTCGACCCTGCCTAGACCCGGCGCCGCTTCTTCGGGCGGCAGCCGTTGTGGGGGATGGGGGTCACGTCCTTGATGCTCTTCACTTCGATCCCGATGTTCGCGAGCGCCCGGTGGGCGGTGTCACGACCGGAGCCGGGCCCCTTCAGCAACACGTCGACGCTCCGGACCCCGTGCTCCATTGCGCGCCGGCCGCACGCCTCGGCCGCGAGCTGCGCGGCAAAGGGAGTCGACTTCCTCGACCCCTTGAAGCCCACGTTCCCCGACGAGGCCCAGGCGAGGACGTTGCCCTCGGTGTCGCTGATCGAGATGATCGTGTTGTTGAAGCTCGACTTGATGTGCGCGACCCCGTAGGCGACGTTCTTTCGCTCCCGGCGCCGCGGACGCCGGCCACCCGGCTTCGGCTTGGCCATCAGTGCTTCCGAACCTTCTTCTTGCCGGCCACGGTCTTCTTCGGTCCTTTGCGAGTTCGAGCGTTGGTGTGGGTGCGCTGGCCCCGCACCGGGAGCCCCCGCCGATGACGGACGCCCTGGTACGAGCCGATCTCCATCTTGCGCTTGATGTCCGACGCGACGTCACGGCGGAGGTCCCCCTCGACCTTGCAGTTCGCGTCGATCCAGCTCCGCAGCCGTCCGACCTCTTCGTCGGTGAGATCCCGGACGCGGGTATCCGCAGACACGCCGGTCTCCGCGCAGACGCGACCGGCCGTCGTCCGTCCGATGCCGTAGATGTAGGTGAGGGAGATCTCGAGACGCTTCTCCCGGGGGATGTCGACTCCTGCGATGCGTGCCACCGTCAGCCCTGCCGCTGCTTGTGGCGCGGGTTCTCGCAGATCACCATGACGCGACCGTGCCGACGGATCACCCGGCACTTCTCGCACATGGTCTTCACGCTCGGTCGTACCTTCATCTGCTCGCCTTCACTCTCGGTCCGGATCGGCTCGCCGACCCGTTCACTTGTAGCGGTAGGTGATGCGGCCCCGGGAGAGGTCGTAGGGTGTGATCTCCACCTGGACACGGTCGCCCGGCAGGATGCGGATGCGGTGCATCCGCATCTTCCCCGAGCTGTGTGCGAGTACCTTGTGGCCGTTCTCGAGTTCGACCCGGAACATGGCGTTGGGGAGTGGTTCGACCACGGTCCCCTCCAGCACGATCGCGTCCTCCTTGGGCTTCGGCAGCGTTCCTCCTACATCGGATGCGTTCTTGGCGGTACATCCCAGTCCGACACTCGCGCCGCACGCGAGCGCGCCTGCGTGGCTGTACTGCTCTCGGCCCGGCTGTCCGCTTCCGGACAGAGCCGGGGGCGCACGAGGCCAAGCAAACGGCGAGCATAGCCTGCGGCGGCGGCCGCGGTGCCATCGGCGGCCGCGCCCGTGCGGCCGGCCGCACGGGCGACGGGGTCGTTCGCGTCCACGTGAGCTCGCTCAGCGCCGCTCGACCGCACCCGGGCCCGGTGGCGTCCCGACGGCGCGGTCCGGGCCGAGCGTGGTGAGGACCTCGCCCCCCTCGGGCCCGACAAGCACCGTGTGTTCGAAGTGCGCAGCGCGGGTTCCGTCGGCGGTCAACACCGCCCACCCGTCCGGCGCGACCACCGTCTCCCCAGTACCCGCCGCCACCATCGGCTCGATCGCGAGCGCGACCCCGGTCCGGAGCCTCGGCCCCGGTCTGCCCGGCCAGAAGTTCGGCACGTCCGGTGGCTCGTGCATGGCCCGGCCGATCCCGTGGCCGACGTAGTCCCGGACCACCCCGAACCCGGCCGCCTCCACCACGCGCTGGACCGCCCGGCCGATGTCGTGCAGGTGGGCACCATCGCGCGCGGCGGCGACGCCCGCTGCGAGGGCGTGCGCGGTCACCACCAAGAGGCGCTCGTCCGCCTCGGCAAGCCTGCCCACGCCGGCGGTGAAGGCCGCGTCACCGTGGTAGCCGTCCACGATCGCCCCGCAGTCCACCGAGACCAGGTCGCCCTCCTCGAACGGGGTGGCCGAGGGGATCCCGTGGACCACGACCCCGTTGACCGAGACGCAGATCACCGCCGGGAACGGCGGAGAGCCGTAGCCGAGGAAGTTGGAGCCGGCGTGGCGCCGCTCGAGCACCGCTCGGGCGAGCGCGTCGAGCCCGAGGCCAGTCTGGCCGGGGCGGATGGCCTCGAACAGGACCTCGTGGATCTCGGCCACGACTCGCCCGGCGCGGCGCATGGCCGCTCGCTCCTCGGGGGTCCGCCGCGGCAGGCTCGACAGCTGGCCTCTCACGGGCGCGGCCCGGGGATCCCGCGGGCGTCGTCGACGGCGGCCACGATTCGACCCATCACCTCGTCCGGCGGCCCCAGGCCCTCGACCACAGCGAGGAGCCCCCGGTCCCGGTACCACGAGATGACCGGGGCCGTCTCCGCCTCGTAGAGCGCCAGACGCCGGGCGATCGCCGCCTCCGTATCGTCCTCGCGCTGAACGACCTCCCCGCCGCAGACGTCACAGGTCCAGTCCACCTTGGGTGGGTTGGTCGTGGAGTAGTTGGTGCCGCAGACGGCACAGACGCGCCGCGCCGCCAGGCGCCTCAGCACGATCTCGGTCGGCACCTCCAGATCCACGACCAGGTCGACGCCCACGGGGAGCAGCAGCGACTCGAGGCCCTCGGCCTGCGCAACGGTCCGTGGGAAGCCGTCCAGTACGAAGCCTCGGGCCTTCGTGTCGTCGCGGTCGAGACGTTCGGCGACGATGCCGAGCACCACGTCGTCCGGCACGAGCTCGCCCGCCTCCAGGTACGCCTGCGCCTTGCGACCCGCAGCCGTCCTGCTCTTGACCGCGGCGCGGAACATGTCCCCCGTCGAGATGTGCGGCACCACGTAGTGGTGGGAGAGGCGGACGCACTGCGTCCCCTTTCCCGCCCCCTGCTTGCCGAGCAGGATGAGACGGACGCCGGGTATCAACTAGCTGAGGAAACCCTCGTAGTTGCGCATCATGAGCTGGCTGTCGATCTGCTTCATCGTCTCGAGCGCCACCCCCACGGCGATGAGGATCGTCGTGCCGAGGAAGGGCAGGTCCGTCACGTGCCAGGCGGAGAGCACGATGGACGGGACGAGGGCCACGAAGGCGAGGAACAGCGAGCCGGGAAGCGTGATGCGCGAGAGGATCGTCGAGAGGTACCGCTCGGTCGGTGCGCCGGGCCGGATGCCCGGGATGTATCCGCCCTGCTTGCGGATGATGTCGGCCTGCTGGGCCGGGTCGAACTGGATGGTGACGTAGAAGTAGGTGAAGAGGATGATGAGCAGGCCGTAGATCCCGATGTAGACGTAGCTCGTCGGGTTGGCGAGGTGGTCGGAGACGAAGGACCGGAACGCCGCCCACGGGATCACGTTCGAGAGCAGCACCGGGAAGTAGAGCACCGAGCTGGCGAAGATGATCGGGATCACGCCCGCCTGGTTGACCTTGAGGGGGATGTAGGTGCTCTGCCCGCCGTACATGCGCCGACCGACCACGCGCTTGGCGAAGGTGA
>JAJYGW010000373.1 GCA_021790615.1 Actinomycetes bacterium
TGCCTGCGACCGCCCGGTGATCATCGCAGGCGGGGGCGTCACCAAGTCCGGTGCAGCCGAAGCGGTGCTCGAGCTAGCCGAGGAGCTCGGGGCGGCAGTCACCAACACCTGGGAGAAGAAGGCGGTCCGAGAGGACTATCCCCTCGCGACCGGGGGGATCGGCCGGGGCGGGTCAGGTGCGAGCGCGGCCGTGCTCCACGAGGCAGATCTCGTCCTTGCGCTCGGGACCCGGTTCTCCGAGCCTGCGACCGAGGACTACGCGATGGCCTTCGAAGCCGGGCAGAGCCTCGTGCAGGTGGATATCGACGCTGCGACAGTGGGTCGCGTCTACCCCGCCGAGGTCGGGATCGCCGCGGACGCGCGAGCAGCTGTCCTCGCCATCCTCGAGCGGCTCCGTGGCCGGCGCGACCGCAAGCTCCGCACCGCATGGCGCGAGCGCGTCGCCGAGCTCGTGAAGGGCTGGCAAGAAGAGATCTATGCGGTCGATTTCGATGCGCATCCGATCTCGTCGCCCCGGGTGGTGCGCGATCTGCGACGCGTAATGGCACCCGACGGCGTTTTGTGCAGCGACTCGGGCAACTTCAACTACTTCCTCGCGCGCTACTTCACCGCGACGTCTCCTGGGATCTTCCTCTACCCTGCCGCGACCGGTCCGATGGGGTGTGCTCTTCCTGCCGCGATGGGCGTGAAGGTGGCATTTCCCGATCGCCAAGTCGTGGCCGTGGCTGGCGACGGGGGCTTTGCCATGACGATGCAGGATCTCGAGACGTGTGTTCGGGAGCGCATTGCCGTCGTCGCGCTCGTGATGAACAACTTCGCATACGGCAACATAAAGCTGCGCCAGCAGGTGCACTTCGGCAACCGCCTGATCGGTTGCGAGCTCTCGAACCCTGACTTCGCGGAGGTGGCACGCCTCGTCGGCGCGAGGGGAGAGACCGTCCGAGACCCAGACGAGCTTGTACCTTCGCTGCAACGGGCGCTTTCGGCACACGAGCCCTTCGTCCTCGACGTCCATGTCGATCCGGACGAGATGTCCAGCGCGACCGTCGACCCGTGGTGGTAGGGCCCGGCGCGCACCGTGCGCGGGGCGCTCTCGGGGAGCTCGTCTCCATTCCCACCGACGGGGCACCTCTCGACGGCCTGTACTATGAGGCCGCTGATCCCGGCGAGCCGGGCAGCGGTGCGTTAGCAGGTGCGCTGCTGATGCACGGCAACGGACAGAACTTCTACTCCGGGCCGGCGCGGTTCCTCGTCCCCCACCTCCTAGGTGCGCGCATATCCTGCCTTGCCTTCAACCGTCGGGGTCATGACACGATCAGCTGCCGCACCCGCGTTCCTGAGGGGAACGCCTTCCAGACCACTGCCCAAGCCACCGCCGACAATCTCGCGGCCCGTCGCTTCCTCGCCGATCGGGGTCATAGCTCTCCGGTTGTCATCGGCCACAGCAATGGCGGGCTGCTGGCCGCCAGTCATGTGGTCGACAACCCTGACAGCCGAGCCCTCGTGCTCCTGTCTGCCCACTGCGGCGGACGTGCGCTCCTGCCGCGGGCCTCAGCACTGGGACTGCTCGCGAGGGACAGGCTCGCCGAGATATCCGCCAAGGCGCACCAGCTCGTCGCCGACGGCAAGCCATCCGAGCTGATCCTGCTTCCTGGCTGGTGGTACGCCACGTCGGCCGCGTCCTTCGTCGATCTCGAAGAGCGCCTGCCTGACCTGCTCGAGCTCGCTGCCGAGGTGAGATGTCCAGCGCTGGTGCTGCGTGGTGACGAGGACCGCCAGCTCTACCCCGCGGAGCGTTTCGCCGCGATCATGGCTGCACCCTCGACTGTGGTCGTCATCGAGGGCGCCGACCACTTCTATACGGGTTTCGAGGACAGGGTCGGCGCGTTGGTCGCGAGTTGGCTCGCCGACCTTCTCGGCAACGACGGCAGCCTCCCGACCAAGACGACAAGTCCCGAGTGAGAGGGGATGACTCCGTGCAGGCTCCGCCAGATGGCGCTCGACACGAGGCGCGCGACGAGATGTTGATCGATTGGCAGGTCGTCATCGAGATGGACGACGGTGTGGCGCTCCGGTGCGACGTCTACCGGCCCGAGGCGCCCGGACGATTCCCGGTCATTCTCTCCTACGGCCCCTACGCGAAGGGGCTCTCGTTCCAGGAGGGGTACGGTCCGCAATGGGAGAAGATGGTCTCCGAGCACCCCGATGTCACGGCGGGGTCGACGAACAAGTACCAGAGCTGGGAGGTCGCCGATCCGGAGAAGTGGGTGCCGCACGGCTACGCCTGCGTCCGCGTCGACTCGCGGGGCACCGGTTGGTCGCCGGGCGAGGTCGACGTCTGGTCTCCCCGCGAAGCAAAGGACCTGGCTCGTTGCATCGAGTGGGCCGGTACCCAGGAGTGGAGCAACGGGCGGGTGGGGCTGAGCGGCGTCTCGTACTACGCCATGAACCAGTGGCACGTAGCCGGACTCGCCCCACCGCACCTAAAGGCGATGGTGCCCTGGGAGGGCGCGGCCGACTTTTACCGGGACGTCACCCACCACGGTGGGATCCTCTGTGAGTTCACCGCCAACTGGTACCGGCGCCAGGTAGAGAGCGTCCAGTACGGCGTCGGGGAGCGCTCCCCGGTCAACCCGAACACGGGAGAGCACGTGGCCGGGCCGACTACCTTGAGCGAGAGCGAGCTGGCCCGCAACCGACCGGATCTCGGGGCGCTCGTGAGCGCGCACGCGCTGGACGGGCAATGGTACCGAGACCGCTCGGCCTCCTGGCCCGATGTCCAGGTCCCGTTTCTCTCGGCCGCCAACTGGGGTGGCCACGGACTGCACGCGCGGGGAAACTTCGAGGCCTTCACCCAGGCGGCCTCGAAGCACAAGTGGCTGGAGGTCCATGGCGGAGAGCACTGGACGCACTTCTACACCGACTACGGCGTCGAACTGCAGCGGCGGTTCTTCGACCACTTCTTGAAAGGCGCCGACAACGGCTGGGATCGGACACCCCGGGTCTTGCTCAACATCCGATGTCCCGGGGAGATCTACGAGCTGCGTGAGGAGGACGAGTGGCCGCTCGCACGGACGGTCTGGACGACGCTCTATTTGGACGCGTCGACCATGAGTCTCACGCCTACCGCTCCCGACACTCCCGCCGAGGCGACCTACAGCGCTCTCGGCGACGGCCTCAGCTTCACGTTGGGACCCGCCACCGAAGAGCTCGAGGTGACAGGCCCCTTGGCGGCCCGGCTTTTCGTCGCGTCGAGCACCGTGGACGCCGACATCTTCGTTGTGCTCAGGCTATTTGATCCCGACGGCGGCGAGGTGACCTTTCAGGGCGCCCTGGATCCGAACACTCCGATCGCGCACGGATGGCTCCGCGCTTCGCACCGGAGGATCGATGTGGCCAAGACTCTGCCCTGGCGGCCGTACCACTCCCACGAGCGCGAGGAGTTGCTCGTACCCGGAGAGGTCGTCGAGGTCGAGGTCGAGATCTGGCCAACCTGCATAGTCGTACCCGTCGGCTACGAGCTGAGGCTCGATATCCGCGGTCGCGACTATGTGTACGACGGTGAGCTCTCGTCGTTTGCAAAGAGCTTCTACTATGCAAACCGCGGCGTCGGGCCCTTCACCCATGCCGACAGTTCCGACCGCCCCCCGGAGCGATTCGGAGGCGAGGTCACGATCCACACCGGCGGCGCCACGCCGTCGTCGGTGCTGGTGCCAGTGATCCCGCCGAAGTGATCCCGCCGAAGTGATCTCCCCGAAGTGATCTCCCCGAAGTGATCCCGCCGAAGTGATCTCCCCGAAGTGAGCCCCGGTGCTGGTGCCGGTCAGTCCTAGAGCAACTACCGTCAGGATTCGACCAGCGCTCCGCGCGCGTGATTAGTATCTTGGTAGCTCTCGCGGAACGGCCGGGCGCGGTCAGACGTCAGAGACAGAGGTGCCCGAGGGGAACGTCGTATGCGGTCGAGCGAAGTTGCGATCGAGGGAAGTGGGGACCCGATGGACTGGAAAGTGGCGGCAAGTGCGAGCTGAGACTGTCAGCACTCGATTGCAGAGGTCGCAGGCGGGCACGGCGGAGCGGTCGGCGAAGGGGTCGTCGAGCCTTGGCGGTAGCGAGCTGAGCCGCTTGGCAGGCTGCAAACGGTCCAAAGCTGCCGGTCCCCGAGTGACTGGTCCCCGAGTGACTGGTCCCAGGGTGGCACCTCGTTGACAGCCCCGCCTATCGACGCGTTCGGGGTTGTCGACGCGCACGTGCATTTCTTGCCCCCCGGCTACGCGGGATCCGACGACTCAGAGCGCTTCCGGCCGCGAGCTCGCATCGAGCAGGGACGTCAGATCGAGGTCCTCCTCGGCGGGAGGGCCGTTGACTCGGTGATCGGTGAGATGACCCGACCGGAGGTCCTCCTCGGTGAGCTCGCCCAAAGGGGCATCCGGGGTGCAGTGCTCTCACCGTGGGTGAGCACGCTGCCGGTGGGGCTCGACGCCGCCGCCGCCGGCGCACTCTGCCGCCTGCAGAACCAGGCAATGGCGGAGGTCGTGAGCAGCGGCCGTGGTGGCTTTGCCGGACTCGCGGCCTTGCCGACCCAGGCGCCTGAGCTGTGCGTGGAGCTCTTGCGCGAGGCAATGGCGAGCGGCCTAGCGGGCGCCGAAGTGCCGGCGATCTCCGGTGGCCGTGGCCTTGGCGACCCCTCGCTCGAACCACTGTGGAGCGCGGCGCAGGATCTCGGAGCCATGGTGTTCGTGCACCCCGGTAGCCACGGCCTATCGGTGGACCTGCTCAGCGGGTACTACCTGTGGAACGCCGTCGGCAATCCCGTCGAGACGGCGGCCTCGGCTGCACAGCTCGTGATGGCGGGGGTCTTCGACCGGTACCCCGACCTCGTGGCCCTCCTCGCCCATGGAGGTGGCGTGCTGCCCGCCCTGGCTTCACGGATCGGGCGCGCCTGGCGAAAGCGAAGAGAGGCGCGCCTTGTCACGAGCACACCGCCTGAGGAGTCAATCCGACGCTTCTACTTCGACTCCGTGCTCCACGACCAGGCGCTCCTCGCGAGCCTCGTGGGTTTCGCCGGCGCTGACCACGTCCTGTTGGGTTCGGACCATCCATTCGACATGGGGCTCGACGACCCGGTAGGTGCTGTGCGCGTCCTTGGACTGGAAGAGGATGCCGAGGCCGCAGTGCTTGGCGGCAACGCCCGCCGTCTGGCCTTCCGGGGCACGGGCGGCACCTTTTCCGGTCCCTCGGGCTCGGGATCTCCTAGTGGGTCCGACCCGTCTTAGCAAGGGAGAGATATGACCCCACAACAGTTTCCCCAGCTGCTGCCGGCGCCTGGTCGCATGGCGGTCGACTTCGAGGAGCGAGTGAACTTCGACCGCCTGCGCGAGTACCGGCTGAGTCGCGCCCGGGCCGCGCTCGAAGCGTCCGAGCTCGGCGCGCTGCTCTGTTTCGATGTGAACAACGTCCGCTATCTCACCTCCACCCAGATCGGTGAGTGGGTGCGAGACAAGGTGTGCCGCTACGCGCTCCTTGCACAAGGCAGCGAGCCGGTGCTCTGGGACTTCGGCTCGGCGGCGGCCCATCACCGTCTGCACGCACCATGGCTGCGGCCGGAGAACTCGCGGGCCGGCATGCTCGGCCTGCGCGGAGCCGTAGCACCAGACGCCGGTCTCATGGACGCCGCTGCGACCGAGATCAAGGTGCTGCTCGACGAAGCCGGGGTCGGTGACGCGCCAGTCGGTGTCGACATAGCCGAGACGCCGATGCTGTTCGCCCTGCAGCGCGCCGGAATCGACGTGCACGACGGCCAGCAGGTCATGCTCGATGCCAGGCAGAACAAGTCCTCCGACGAGATCGCGTTGTTGACGATGTCGGCATCCATGGTCGACGGCGCCTACCAGCTCATCTCCGAGATTCTGAAACCCGGGATACGCGAGAACGAGATCGTTGGTGCTGTCAACGAGTTCTTGTACGGAGCGGGCTCTGACGACGTCGAGGCGATCAACGCCGTTTCGGGCGAACGGTGCAGCCCGCACCCGCACAACTTCTCCGATCGCATGATCCGTCCTGGAGACCAGGCGTTCTTCGACATCATCCAGGCTTACAACGGCTATCGGACCTGCTATTACCGGACCTTTGGGGTCGGCCGGGCCACTGCCTCGCAGCGTGACGCCTACAAGCAGGCGCGTGAGTGGATAGACCGGGCGATCGACGTCGTGAAGCCGGGCGTGAGCACCGACGAGATCGCCCGCTGCTGGCCACGTGCCACCGACTTCGGCTTCTCGGACGAGATGGAGGCCTTCGGGCTCCAGTTCGGCCATGGGCTCGGGCTCGCGCTGCACGAGAGGCCGATCATAAGCCGCCTCAATTCCCTCGAGCATCCCGTCGAGATCGAGGTTGGAATGGTCTTCGCACTCGAGAC
>JAJYGW010000412.1 GCA_021790615.1 Actinomycetes bacterium
TGCCCCGTAGGCTTGACCGGCCCTGCAGGTTCCACTAGGAAGACTCACGGTGAGCTTTACCGGCGCGAGCAGCGCCCTCCACACGGATCACTACGAGCTCACCATGGTCGAGGCCGCGCTGCGCTCCGGTGTCGCGCGGCGGCGTGCCGTCTTCGAGGTCTTCGCGAGACGCTTGCCGCCCGGACGTCGCTTCGGCGTGCTCGCCGGCATCGGCCGCCTCGCCGAGGCGCTCGCTCGCTTCCGCTTCGGAGCCGAGGAGCTCGAGGCGCTCGCCTCGACGCGTGTCGTGGGGGGGGCGACGCTCGAGTACCTGGCGTCCTATCGGTTCTCGGGAACCATCCGCGCCTACGCCGAGGGCGAGCTGTTCTTCCCCGGGTCGCCCGTCTGCACGGTCGAGGGCGACTTCGCCGAGGCGCTCGTGCTCGAGACGATCGTGCTCTCCATCCTGAACCACGACTCCGCGATCGCGGCCGCGGCAGCCCGGATGGTGGCGGCTGCCGGGGGCCGCCCACTCATCGAGATGGGGACGCGCCGCACCCACGAGGAGGCCGGAGTGGCGGCGGCGCGTGCGGCATACGTGACCGGTTTCGCGACGACGTCGAACCTGGAGGCGGGACGCCGCTACGGGGTCCCGACGGCGGGAACGGCTGCCCACGCGCTCGTGCTGGCCCACGCCGACGAGGCCGAGGCGTTCGCAGCCCAGGTCATCGCCCAGGGGGTGGAGACGACGCTGCTCGTCGACACCTACGACCTCGAGGAAGGGATCCGCACGGCGGTGCGAGTGGCCGGCCGAGACCTCGGTGCGATCAGGATCGACTCGGGCGACCTCGTTCGCGAGGCGCACCGGGCGCGCGCGGTCCTCGACGCGCTCGGGGCCACCAAGACCCGGATCGTCGTCTCGGGTGACCTCGACGAGTACGCGATCGAAGAGCTTGCCCCACACCCGGTGGACGCCTACGGGGTCGGGACCAAGCTCGTGAGCGGGTCGGGCGCCCCGACGGCGAACTTCGTCTACAAGCTGGTGGCGATCGAGCAGCCGGGCTCGGGCGAGCTCGCTCCGGTTGCCAAGCGCTCGCCCGGCAAGGGCGGGACCGGCGGGCGGAAGTGGGCGGGGCGCGTGGTCGGCCCGGACGGCTTCGCCCGCGTCGAGCTGCTCGGAGTCGGTGAGACTGCGGAGCCGGACGCCCTGGTCGACCTCCTCCGCCCGGGGGAGCGCCTCCGCCCGCTCCAGGTACCACTCGTCTCCGACGGCGAGGCGGTGGATCTGCCGGTCCTGGCTGAGATCCGCGCGCACCACCAGGCGGCGCTGGCGGAGCTGCGACCCCTCGCGTTGATGCTCGTCGCCGGCCAGCCCGCCCTGGACGTCGAGCTGGTGCCCGCCGGATGAGCGGGACGGAGGGCCCGGGTACGGCTCGAACCCGCACGGCGCTCGTCGTCGTGGACGTGCAGCGGGACTTCTGCGAGGGTGGCTCGCTGCCGGTAGAGGGGGGCAACGCGGTCGCTGCCCGTATCGCGGCCTGGCTCGAGACGAACCGATCGTCCTACGCCGCCGTCGTCGCGACGCGGGACTGGCACGTGGACCCGGGGGAGCACTTCGCGGCGGTGCCCGACTTCACCCGGACGTGGCCCCCGCACTGCGTGGCGGGCACGCCGGGCGCTTCGCTCCACCCCGCCCTGGCCGCCGTGTCCTTCGACGCCGTGTTCGACAAGGGGAGGGACACGGCGGCCTACTCGGGCTTCGAGGGCCGCTCCGAGGCCGGGGTGGCGCTCGGGACCTGGCTCACCGAGCAGGGCATCACCGCAGTCGAGGTGGGCGGGTTGGCCACCGACTACTGCGTCGCGGCGACGGCACTCGACGCGCGCCGCCTCGGGCTCGCCGTGACGCTGCGCACGGATCTCGTCGCCGGGGTCACCCCCGAGACCACGGCCGAGGCGCTCGCGCGTCTGGCCGCGGCCGGGGTCACCTTCGCGTCCGGTGATGCGGGTGGGCAGGGCGAGCTGCGGGAGTGGGAGCCCGTCGGGCTCACGGTCGACGTCGTCCTGCTCACCATCCGGGCGGGGCAGCTCTCGGTGCTGCTCGTACATCGCGAGCGCCCCCCGTACGCAGGCCGCTGGGCGCTGCCGGGCGGTGCCGTCGCGCCGGGTGAGAGCCTCGATGATGCTGCTCGGCGGGTGGTCGCGGTGCGGGCGGGTCTCGGCAGCCCGAGCGGTCACCTCGAGCAGCTACGGACCTGGGGCAACCCCGATCGCGACCCGCGGGGCCGGACGATCTCCGTCGCCTACCTCGGGCTCACGCCGGATCTCGCCAGCCCGAGCGTGTCCGGCACGGCTGCGCGCTTCTGGCCGGTGGCCGACCTCGGCACGCCGGAGGGACCCGAGCTCGCCTTCGACCACGCCGCCATCGTCGCCGAGGGGGTCGAACGGGCCCGGGCGAAGCTCGAGTACACACCGCTCGCGGCGGCGTTCGTCGAGGAGCCCTTCACCCTCGCCGATCTCCGTCGGATCTACGAGGCGGTCTGGGGAACGCACGTGCATCCCGCCAACTTCCGCCGCAAGGTCCTCTCGACGGAGGGCTTCGTCGTGCCCGTCGGCGAGACCGCACCCTCGGGACCCGAAGGTGGCCGGCCGGCCGACCTCTACCGGCGGGGCCCTGCTGCCCTGCTGCACCCGGCCATGCTCCGCCCCGTGCGGGGGG
This sequence comes from Actinomycetes bacterium, assembly GCA_021790615.1. Next base: position 2,696 of record JAJYGW010000412.1, read on the forward strand.
CACCGCCGGAGGACGGCGAAGCCGAGGACCTGTGAGTGGGGCGCCGACCGGGCAGCCGGGACGGCGCGTCGCAGCCATCCCGGCCTGGGGGCTCGTGGTCGCCGGCTCCATCAGCCTCCAGCTCGGCGCAGCACTCGCCCACCAACTCTTCGCCACGCTCACCCCGCCCGGGGTCGCGTTCGTCCGGCTGGCCGTCGCCGCCGTCGTCCTCTCGGCGGTGCTGCGGCCTTCGCTTCGACGGCCACGGCGCGACCTCGCGCTGGCCGGCGCGTTCGGCGTCGTGCTCGGGACGATGAACCTGAGCTTCTACGAGGCGCTCGAGCGCGCCCCCCTCGGGGTCGTCGTGACCATCGAGCTCCTCGGCCCGATGGTCGTGGCGCTCGCGAGTGCCCGTCGGCACATCGTCGTCTGGGCAGTGCTCGCACTGGTCGGCACGGCGTTGCTCTCACAGGCGGCCCTACGCCACCTCTCGGGCATCACGCCCGCAGGGCTCGGCTTCGCGCTCGGCGCGGCGACCTGCTGGGCCGGGTACATCCTGCTCGGCAGCCGGGTCAGCCGGCGCTTCGACTCCGGCACGGGGCTCGCCCTCGGCCTGGTGGCCGGGGCGGTGGTCATCGCACCGGTCGGGATCCTCTCCGCGGGCCCGGCGCTCGCCCGCCCGGCGCTGGTCGCCGAGGGGGCCGTCGTGGCGATCGCATCGTCGGTGATCCCCTACTCGCTCGAGATGGAGGCGCTCCGGCGGATCTCCGCGGGGCTGTTCGGCCTGCTCATGAGCGTGGAGCCGGTGGTCGCGGGTCTCGTGGGCCTGGTCGTCCTCGGCCAGCGCCTCGACGCGCTCGACTGGGTCGCAATGGCCTGCGTGGTGGTGGCCTGCGCCGGCGCGGTGCGCGCCCAGCAGGCGGTGGCACCGCTCGTCCCCTGAGGGGTGCGCCTCTCGGGAGCAGTCACCTCCTCCGGGGGGTGCGCCACCCGGACCAGCAGAGCGGCCACAATGGGAGCGTGGACTCCATCGAGGTGATCGTCGAGATCCCGAAGGGCAGCCGGAACAAGTACGAGTACGACCACGACCGGCACGTCATCCGCCTCGACCGGCGCCTCTTCTCGGCGACCGTCTACCCGGCCGACTACGGCTTCATCCCCGACACCCTTGCCGAGGACGGCGACCCGCTCGACGCGCTGGTGCTGGTCGAGGAGGCCACCTTCCCCGGCTGCCTCGTGCGGGTCCGGCCGCTCGGGGTCTTCTGGATGACCGACGAGCACGGCCCCGACGCCAAGATCATCTGCGTCCACGAGGGCGACCCGACCTGGGGTGGGGTGGAGAGCCTCGACGGGCTGCCCGGCCACCTGCTCGACGAGATCCGTCACTTCTTCGACGTCTACAAGGACCTGGAACCCGGGAAGTCGACCTCGACCCTCGGCTACGGCGACGTCGACGCCGCCCGTTCGGAGATCGAGGCCGCCTTCCGCCGGGCACGCGAGACAGAGGCGCCGGCCGACGCAAGCGGAGCAAGCGAGCCGGTCGCCCCGGAGGGGCCCAGGCGGGCGGGCGAGACGGCGGGAACGGGCACGGCCGTGGGGCCGCGGCCATGAGCGTCACCACCCGCGCAACCGGGGAGCTGGTTCTCTCGGCCGAGACCCTCACCCGGATCCGCCTCGCGCTCACCCGTCTCGGGCGGCGCGTCCGCCAGCACGCGGGACCTGGCATCACCCCGTCGCAGCAGTCCGTCCTGTTCAGCATCGAGCGCCGTGGACCGGTCACGCTGGGTGCGCTCGCCTCCCTGGAGGGGGTGCAGCCACCGTCGATCACGCGCTGTGTCGGTCTCCTGGAGGGAAAGGGGCTGGTGACCCGCGAGCCGGGCGAAGAGGACCGGCGCCTGACTCGGGTCCGCCTGAGCGACGAGGGCCACGCGCTCCTCGCCGAGGTCCGCCAGCAGCGAAACGTGTGGCTTGCCTCGCTCGCCGCCCAACTCACCCCGGCAGAACAGGCTCAGCTCGCCGACGCCCTCCCCGCGCTCGAGCGCCTCGTGGAGCTGTCCTCCTGACGCTCCTCGCGGCCCTCGTCGCGAGGGGGCTCGGCCTCACCGGCCCGGCACAGCCCGTCCTGCACGAGCACGACCTCCGCGTCCCGATGGCGGACGGGGTCGTGCTGCTCGCCGACCGGTGGGCACCGGAGCCCGACGAGCCGCGCCCCGTGGTCCTGCTCCGATCGCCGTACGGGCGCTCCGGCCTCCTCGGTATCGCGAACGGAGCCGCCCTCGCCCGGACGGGGCTCCAGGTCGTGATCCAGAGCGTGCGTGGGACCTTCGGCTCGGGAGGCACGTGGGAGCCGATGCGCAACGAGGCTGCCGACGCCGCCGCCACGCTCACCTGGCTCCGCGAGCAGGCCTTCTTCGACGGTCGCCTGCTCACCACCGGCCCGAGCTACCTCGGCTACACCCAGTGGGCGCTCGCGGCCGGCGAGGCGGCCGAGCTCGTCGGGATGGTCCCGACGGTGACCGAGTCCGACCTCGGGCTCTCGCTCCTCGCGGCGGGCCAGTTCGGGCTGGAGACGTCTCTTGCCTGGGCACTCCTCCTCGACGTCCAGGAGCGCCGGCCGCTCGAGGTGCTGGCGCTCACATCGGGGCTGGCGCGCCGTTGGCTCCGGCGCGGGATGGACCACCTCCCGCTCGGCGAGGCAGACCGTGCCCTACTCGGTCACGAGGACTCCTTCTACCAGGCGTCCCTCGCCCACGACCGCCCGGACGACCCCTACTGGGCGACCCTCGACCACACGGCGTCCGTCGCGCGAGTCGGGGTGCCGGTGCACTTCGTGGCCGGCTGGTACGACCTCTTCCTCACGGGAGAGCTTGCCGACTACGAGCGCCTGCGCGCCGCGGGGCACGCCCCGTCGCTCACGATCGGGCCGTGGAGCCACACCTCGCCGGCGCTCTCCGGCGCCGCCGCGCGCGCGACCGTGTCCCTGGCGACCGCCTGTCTCGGTTCGCATGCGGCCGCCGGCACGAGCGAAGCCGGGCAGGTGACCTACTACGTGCTCGGGCGGGATCTCTGGCGGCGGAGCGCCGGCTGGCCGCCCGAGGGCGCAGAGCCGTTGTCGCTCTACCTCTGGCCGGGCTCCGCGCTGAGCGAGGCGCCCCCTCCCCCCTCCACGCCCGACCGCTATCGCTACGACCCTGAAGCCCCCACCCCCGCAGTTGGGGGCCCCTCGCTCATGGGTGGCGCAGGGGCGGTCGACAACCGGCGCCTCGAGGCAAGGCCTGACGTGTGCACCTACACCAGCACCCCCCTCTCGGAGCCGCTCGAGGTCGCCGGGGTGGTCCGGGCGCGCATCTGGTTTACGTCCGACGCGCCGAGCGCCGACCTCTTCGTACGGCTCTGCCGAGTCGAGCGGCGCGGTCGCTCGGTCAACGTCTGCGACGCGGCGGTGTCCGTGCCCCGCCCGCCCGGCCCCGACCGCGAGCTACCGGTGCTGGTCGAGCTCGCCCTCTCCTCCACGGCCTGTGCCTTCATGCCCGGCGAGCGCATCCGGGTCCAGGTCTCCTCGGGAGCGC
>JAJYGW010000147.1 GCA_021790615.1 Actinomycetes bacterium
GAAGGCCAGGCGGGCAGTGGCGCTGCAGGCGAAGACCGTCGAAGGAGGAGCGACATGCACGAGCCGATCGAGGTCAGGCGCTCCGGAGCGGTTGCCCAGGTGACGATCAACCGCGAGTCGGCACTCAACGCGCTCACCGCCGAGATGCTCGCGGACCTGCGCGGCAGTTTCGCGGAGCTCGACCGCGACGAGGAGTGCCGGGTCGTGGTACTTGCTGGTCAGCCGCGTGCCTTCTCGGTCGGTGCCGACCTGAAAGGGCGTGTCGCCGAGTACGACGCGGGCGGCGGGCGAGATCCCCTGGGCGAGGTGATCCGCGGGCTCTTCGGGGACATCGAGCGGATGGGAAAGCCCGTGATCGCGGCGATCGCCGGATACGCGCTCGGCGGCGGTCTCGAGCTCGCCCTCGCGTGCGACCTGCGCGTCGCCGACACGACGGCGTCCTTCGGCCTCCCCGAGGCGAAGGTCGGGAGCATGCCGGGAGCGGGGGGTACGCAGCGTCTCACGCGTCTGGTCGGCCCGGCCGCGGCGATGGAGCTCATGTTCCTCGGCGAGCGGATCGACGCGGAGGCTGCGCTGCGGATCGGCCTCGTGAACCGCGTCGTGCCGGAGGGGATGCTGGGGGAGGAGACGGGGCGCTTGGCTGAGCTGATCGCGACGCGAGCGCCCCTGTCGATCTCGTGCATCAAGCGATCGGTGCACGTCGCGCTCGGCAGCGACATGCAGACGGGCCTCGACTTCGAGAGCCAGAGCCACGCGTTCTTGCGTGGGACGAAGGATCGTGAGGAAGGGATGCGGGCATTCGTCGAGAAGAGGGAGCCGCGCTTCACCGGCCGGTGAGCGACGACCCGGGAGTCCCTCCCGGAGAGAGAGGTGAGCGGGATGGGAGTCGCCGGGCGGGTCGCCGTGGTGACCGGAAGCGGCCAGGGGATCGGCCAGGGCATCGTGCGGCATCTCGCCGCCCATGGGGCCAAGGTTGTCCTGAACGACGTGGACGAGTCCCGGGTCGAGGCGGCAGCAGCGGCGCTCTCGGCCGAGGGCGGCGAGGTGGCGTACGTGGCGAGCGATGTCGCGACCTCCGACGGGGCCGGGGCGCTCGTCGACCAGGCGCTGGCCACCTTCGGGGCGGTGGACATCCTCGTCAACAACGCTGGGGTGGCGCGCGACAAATGGCTCGTCAAGATGACCGAGGAGGACTGGGACCTCGTGATGAGCGTGAACCTGCGCTCCCAGTTCCTCTGCACGAAGGCGGCGGCACCGCACATGATGGAGAAGCAGTACGGGCGGATCGTGAACATCGCGTCGCGCGCATGGCTCGGTGGTCCCGGGCAGGCGAACTACAGCGCCTCGAAGGGCGGCGTGGTCTCGCTCACGAGGACCTGCGCTCTCGAGTTCGCCAAGTACCAGATCACCGCGAACGCCATCGCGCCGGCGCTCGTCGACACGCCGCTGTTCCGGAGCCTGAAGGAGGACGTGCAGGAGCGGCTGATCGGCACGATCCCCGTCGGGCGGATCGGCGGCCCCGAGGAGATCGCAGCGGCGGTCGGCTTCTTCGCCGCCGACGAGTCGTGGTACGTGACCGGACAGCTGCTCTACGTGTGCGGTGGGCGGAGCATCGGAGCGTCGTGATCTCGTACGAGCGCCCGGGAACTGGGCGGCGGACCGAGCCGACATCGAGAAAGTGATGACAGGGCCATGGTGAGCACGGAATCGGCAACGGCGGTGATGAAGCGCACGTACGAGGTGGAGGACGGACTCGTGCGGCTGCGCGCGGGGAGGTGTCCTGCGTGCAATGCCGTGTACTGCCCTGCGCGCCTCGTCTGCGACGGCTGCGGTCACCGGGGGCTCGAAGAGATCCTGCTCGCTCCCCGGGGGAAGATCTACACGTTCACGACTGTGCACCAGTCGACGCCGGAGTTCCGAACCCCCTACCACCTCGTCTACGTCGACTTCGACGAGCAGGTGCGGGTGATGCTGCCTGCCGCAGGCGAGGAGCGGCCGAGGATCGGCGAGGCCGTGGAGATCGTGCTCGGGAACGGCCCCCGTCTCGTCGGCACAGAGCCCGAGGAGGGCCCGCACGCGCTCATGATCGCAGGGTCCGCGACAGGGAGGGGCGAAGACGATGTCTGAGGTGTACGTGGTCGGTGCGGGGATGACCCCGTTCGGGAAGCACCCGGACAAGACCGCGGCCGAGCTCGGGGCCGCGGCCATGCTCGAAGCGCTCGACGACGCGGGCGTGTCGCTCGGGGACATCGAGGCAGCATGGGTCGGCAGCGTGTTCCAAGGGATGGCGATGGGCCAGCGCGCGCTCGGCGAGGGCGGCATGTCTGGCATCCCAATCACGAACGTCGAGAACGCGTGCTCGAGCGGCTCAACGGCGATCTGGGGAGCCGCCATGTCGATCATGGCCGGCGTGTACGACGTCGTGCTCGCGCTCGGTGTGGAGCACCTGACCGGCGCGTTCCGCGGCGCCTTCACCCCCGACGAGAGCGATGTCGAGGCTCAGCGGGGCCTGACGATGCCCGCCGTGTACGCCATGCGCGCCCAGCGGCATTTCGCGCAGTACGGAACCACCTCGGAGCAGCTGGCCGCGATCTCGGCCAAGAACAAGCGCAATGCGGTCGCCAACCCGCTCGCGCAGTTCAAGAAGCCTGTCTCCGTCGACGAGGTGCTGGCGTCGCGCATGATCGCCGACCCCCTCCATCTCCAGGAGTGCGCGCCGGTCAGCGACGGGGCGGCCGCCGTCGTGCTCGTGAGCAGGAGAAAGAGGGCAGCGCTGGGGGGAAGCAGAGCGGTGCGACTCGCGGCGTCCGCGCTGAAGAGCGGGCGCGCCGAGGTCGGCCTGAAGGACATGACGGTCGAGGATCTCACCTGGCGCGCTGCCGAAGAAGCCTACGAGCGGTCCGGAATCGGTCCGAGCGACGTCCGCTTCGCCGAGGTGCACGACTGCTTCAGCATCGCCGAGGCGCTGCGGGTGGAGGGCCTCGGACTCTTCCCGCACGGGGAGTACCCGGCACGCGTCGTCAAAGGGGAGGCCGACCTCGACGGTCGCCTCCCGGTGAACGGGAGCGGCGGCCTGCTCGGCAAGGGCCATCCGCTCGGTGCCACCGGCGTCGCCCAGGTGGTCGAGGTGGTGCGCCAGCTCCGTGGGGAGGCCGGCGCACGGCAGATCCCCGGAGCGCGCGTCGGGCTCGCCCACTGCAGGGGCGGAAAGGCCCAGGGGGTCGAGGGCACGGCCTGCACCGTCAACATCCTCACGGTCTAGGACGATGGCGGTCGTAGCGGACAGGGCGAGGGCAAGTGCGTCGCCAGACTGGCGCGAAGAGGGCGAGCTCGTCGCGGTGGCGTGCTCGCTCATGCGCGGCGGCACCAGCAAGGCGGTGTTCCTCGACGAGGCGGTCGTGCCCTCCGATCCCGACGAGCGGGCACGGTTCCTCCTCGCGTTGATGGGCAGCCCCGATCCTCGCCAGATCGATGGTCTCGGCGGGGCGGACCTGCTCACGAGCAAGGTGGCGATGATCGGCCCGCCGAGCGTTCCCGGCGCCGACCTCGACTACACCTTCGCCCAGGTGAGCGTACGGGACGCTCGGGTGGACTACGACATCAACTGTGGCAACATCTCGGCAGCGGTCGGTGTCTACGCGGTGGAGCACGGTCTCGTCGCCGCGCACGGCGAAATGGCGACCGTGCGAATCCACAACGTCAACACCCGGCGTGTCTTCTACGCGGAGGTGCCGGTGGCGGCCGGGCACGCGCGCGTCGAAGGGGCGTGCCGGGTCGACGGCGTGCCGGGCTCGGGCGCCGAGATCCTCCTCGACCTGCGCGAGACGATCGGCACGGTGACCGGCGAGCTCTTGCCGACCGGGTCGGCCATCGACACCCTCGAGGTCCCCGGTCTCGGGCACGTCGACGTGTCGATCGTCGACATCGCCTACCTGTGCGTGGCCGTCCGCGCGAGCGCCCTCGGCATCGCCGAGGGTGACCTCCCGGTGCTGCCCGGCGACGACCTGCTCAGCGCCGTGGACCGGCTCCAGCGCGCGGCGGCGCGCCACCTCGATCTTGCCGAGGGGACGCTCGTGCCGGTGCCAATCCTCGTGAGCGAGCCCCACGACTACCGGACCCTGGTCGGGGAGGAGGAGGTCGCGGCGGGCGACCTCGACGTCGTCGCGGAGGTGATCGGCGGCCAGCCCCTCGCGCTTCACAAGGCGTTCCCCGGAGGTGCTGGCGTGACCCTCGCCGTCACGGCGCGCCTTTCCGGGAGCGTCGCTGCCGTGCCCGGGTATGGCGGGCCGGTGCGGATCGGGCACCCGAGCGGGTGCACCGTCGTCGACGTCGTGCTCGGCACGGGGCCGGACGGCAAGACGTCCGTCGAAAGGGCGGCGTACAGCCGCACTGCGAGACGGCTATTGGACGGCACGGCGTACCTGAAGACGGCAGCGCTGCGCCCACTACCCGAGGGGGTGACATGATCCTTCAACCTGAATTCGAGTCCTTGCCGCGTCCTCGGTTGCGGGCCCTGCAGTCGGAGCGACTCTCCGAGGTCGTCCGTTACGCCTTCGAGAGGGTCCCCTTCTATCGCGAACGCTTCGACGACCTGGGTCTCAAGCCTGATGAGGTCGCCGAGACGGGCGACCTCAGGCTCGTGCCCTTTACGCGCAAATCGGACCTGCGTGACCACTACCCCTTCGGCATGTTCGCCGTCCCGATGTCCGAGGTGGTCCGCATCCACGCCTCGACGGGGACCACGGGCCGGCCGACCGTGGTCGGCTATACGCGCCACGACCTCGAGCTCTTTGCCACCGTCTGTGCCCGAACCCTCGCCGCGGCAGGGGCGAAGCCTGGGATGATCCTGCACAACGCCTACGGTTACGGGCTGTTCACCGGGGGTCTCGGCTTTCATCATGGGGGCGAGCATCTTGGCCTCGCGGTCCTGCCGATCTCCGGCGGGGGGACGATGCGCCAGGTCGACCTGATGCTCGACTTCCGCCCTGAGGTTCTCGCGTGCACGCCGAGCTACGCGCTCACGCTCGCCGAAGAGCTGGCGCGCCGGGGCGTGTCGCCAGAGGACGTGCCCATCCGTTTCGCGGTCCTCGGAGCGGAACCGTGGACCGAGTCGATGCGGACCGAGATCGACCGGCTGCTCGGCGCTCGTTCGACGAACGTCTACGGTTTGTCGGAGATCGTGGGGCCTGGCGTCGCCTTCGAGTGCACCGAGGAGCGAGCGGGCTCCCACGTCGCCGAGGACCACTTCCTCGCCGAGGTCGTCGATCCCGAGACGGGTGACGTGCTTCCTGAGGGCCACGCTGGCGTGCTCGTGGTGACGACGCTCACCAAGCAGGCGCTGCCGCTGCTCAGGTACTGGACGGGGGACGTCACGAGCCTGTCGTCAGAGCCCTGCGCGTGTGGGCGCACCCTGGTCCGGATGGCGCCGCTCAAGGGTCGCACCGACGACATGCTCATCGTGCGTGGCGTGAACGTCTACCCGACGCAGATCGAGGCGGTGCTCGGGTCCTTCGGCGAGCTGACGCCGAACTACCGGCTCGTGGTCTCGAGGCCCGGCCGCCTCGACGAGCTGTGCGTCGAGGCGGAGCTGAGCACGGCCTTCCTCTTGAAGGTCGTTGCCGAGACACCCGGCGAGGGGGTCGCCAAGACGTTGTGCGAGGAGCTCGTGGATGCGAACCACGCGCTGAGGTCCGTGCGCGAACGGCTGATCCAGGCGATCAAGACGACGGTCGGCGTGACCGTGAAGGTCCGCCTCCTCGAGCCCGGGGCAGCTCCCCGCTCGGAGGGCGGAAAGATCGTGCGCGTGGTCGACGAGCGCCAGCTCGTCTAGGCCGCAGGCGTCTGCGGGCGCCTAGTGTCCCTCGACGTTCACACCGATGGATGGTCGCCGGAGGTGCTGGACGTGCACGAATGAGCGTGGGGCAAGGAGGGGCTGCGGTGCCAGAACCGTTCAATGCCAGCGTGTACCTGGTCGATCGCCACGTCGAGGCCGGCACCGGCGACCATGTGGCGATTCGCTGCCGGGAGGGTGAGATCACCTACGAGTCGCTGCTTGCGCGCATCTGCGATGCGGCGTCGGGGCTGGAGGCGCTCGGCGTGCGGCCCGAGGATCGTGTGTTGCTCGTCATGGCGGACAGTCCCGAGCTCGTCGTCGCGTTTCTCGGGGCGATGCGCCTCGGCGCGGTGCCGATCCCCGTGAACACGATGCTCACGTCCGCCGAGCTGTTGAAGCTCGCTGAGAAC
>JAJYGW010000366.1 GCA_021790615.1 Actinomycetes bacterium
GCCGCCAGGCGCGCGCGAAGGGACCGGTCGGAGACGATGCGCACGACCCGAGCATGCCAGACGGCGGGTGGAACGCACCGGAGGCGGGAGGAGAGAGCGCTGGCGCACGGGACCCGGGCGGTCGGGGAGCCCGGACGCAGGGGAGCCGGGACGCACGGGAGGTGGAACGCGGCTGCTGGGTGGGGGAGACTGAGCCCGCCCCGGCTTGCTCCTGCCCGAGCCGGGGTGGTCGGTCCCGGTAGCGGCAGGACCCCTCGCTCGGGCGCGAGCGGGGGAGAGCCCGCGAGGAGGACCTGGTGGACGACTCGATCGACCATGCCGCGGCGTACTCGGCCGGTGGTGGCGAGGACCTCGCGCCGTTGCGCGCGCTCGCGGGCCAGGGCGGGCTCACGCCGTGCATCGACGGCACCGAGCGCCCCTACGTCGACCTCGACGCCGCTGCCTCGACCGGCGCGCTCGTCGAGGTTGCCGCCGCGGTGGCGGCCTTCGTGCCCGAGTACGCGAGCGTGCATCGCGGTGCGGGGTGGCGATCGCGCCGGGCGACCGCCGCTTACGAGGAGGCCCGCGCGGCCATGCTCACCTTCGCCGGTCGGAGCGAGGACGACGTGGCCGTCGTCTGTCGGAACACGACCGAGGCGATCAACCACCTCGCCTACCGCCTTGGCCTCACCCGCGACGACGTCGTGCTCTCGACGGTCGTGGAGCACCACGCCAACATGCTTCCCTGGCGGCGCTACGCCCAGGTCCGCTACGTCGAATGTGGCCCCGAGGGCACCTTCGAGCTCGAGGACGTCCGGGCGGGGCTCCGGGCCTCGCCCCGCCCGAAGCTGCTCGCGGTGACGGGCGCGTCGAACGTGAGCGGTTGGCTGCCGCCCGTGGACGACCTCGTCGAGGCCGCGCACGAGGCAGGCGTCCCCGTGCTCGTGGACGCCGCCCAGCTCGCCCCCCACCGGCCGCTCCCCGCCGGTGCGGACTACCTCGCCTGGAGTGGGCACAAGATGTACGCCCCCTTCGGCGGCGGGGTGCTCGTGGGTCCGCGGGCTTGTTTCGCTTCGGGAGACCCGTTCCTCGCAGGTGGGGGGGCCGTCGACATGGTGAGCCTCGAGGAGGTGCTCTGGAGCGAGCCGCCGGAGCGGGAGGAGGCGGGCTCGCCGAACGTCGTCGGTGCCGTCGCGCTCCACGCCGCGATCCGTGCCCTCGGTGAGGTGGGCTGGCCGGCGATCGAGGCGCACGAGGCCGCCCTCGCCGCCCGGCTCCGCAGCGGTCTCACCGCCATCCCCGGGGTGCGCGTCCTCGGACCCGGGCCCGGCACGGAGACGCTCGCGGTCGCGGCGTTCGTGGTCGAGGGGGTCCACCACGCGCTGGTGGCAGCCCGCCTCGCCGCCGAGTGGGGGATAGGGGTCCGCCACGGCTGCTTCTGCGCGCACCCCTACCTGATCCGCCTCCTGGACCTGAGTGAGGAGGAGATCGTCGCCTATCGCGACGGCCTGCGAAGGGGAGACCACGCCGCAGTGCCAGGGGCGACGCGGGCGTCGGCCTCGATCGGGTCGAGCGGCGCAGACGTCGAGCACCTCCTCGCCGCGGTTGCCGAGATCGCGAGCGGCGCGCCCGCCCCCGTCCGCTACGAGCAGGACCGCTCGACCGGCGACTTCTACCCGGTCGAGGGCGACTCGCGCTGGCTCGACGAGGCCGGGCGGGGTGGGGGCTGCGCAGTGGGCTGAGTGGCGCCGAGTGCCGGGGCCACCGGTGCGTCCGGCGGGTCCGGGTTGGCTGGCGGGTCCCGGGTGGCCGGCGGGGTCGCGTGGCCGGCGGGTCCGGTGGGGTTACGCTCCGGGTTGGCCGGCGGGGTCGCGTGCGGCGTCGGTGACGAGGATGTCGCCGCGGACGACGACCACGGGGCAGTGCGCGGTGCGGATGCACTGTGAGGTCACGGCCCCGCCCCGCGCGTGGTCAGGGTACGGCCCGTCGTGGCTCCCGACGACGAGGAGATCCGCGCCCCGGCTGGCCTCGATCAGCGCACGGGCCGCAACCTCGGTAGAGGCAACGTGGCTGAGGTCTGCAACCAGCTCGACCTCTGGGATCCGAGCGAGCGACGTCCGCACGAGCGAACCGACGTGCTCCGCCCACTCGAGCGGCACGGCGGCTCCTGGCTGGTCGTTCGTGCTCGGGCCGAAGTCTCCCGCATGGATGATCTCGACTCTCGCGCCGCGGAGCACTGCCTCGTGGACTGCCCATGCAAGCGCCCGTTCGGAAGCCGGAGAACCGTCGACGCCGACGACGACGCGAGGGCTGTCCCTGCGGGCGGCGGGCGCCGACTGCACTGCCTTGCCCTTCGAGGGCCGGAGCGAAGGTGCGATGGCCATGACCAGATGATCCCTGGCGAGCTACCGCCCGGCCAGGGCCGAAGGTCCCGATCTGCGTGCCCGGCTCCGCGGTCCTGGCCCTCCGTCTCGGCGCCTGCGCTTCGTTGCGGCTGTGCCGCCCGAGACGTTCTTCGAGCGGTGCCCGACCAGGCGTTCGCCTAGCCTTCGAGAGGTGGGCTGCGAGACGGCGTGCTCCGGACGGCGCAAGGCCAGGCGCGGCGACACCGCAGCGACCGGCGAGGACCCGTGACGTCGCTCGGCCCGGCAAGAGGGGCCTGCGGGACCCGGCAAGAAGAGCCTGCGGGACCCCGCGTGAGCGCATGGGGATAGTCGTCACCACTCGCTGGGGGCGGCGACAGGCAGCGGTGGCGGCTCGGTCGTGCGTGGACCGGCGCGAACGCGGGGAGGCAGGGGCGAGCCCTCGAGCGCCCGAGACGCCGAGGACGGACGAACCCCGCAGCTCGAGACGCTGCGCGTCGGGGAGCCCCGCAGGCAGACCGATCCCGCAGGTACACGAGCAAGGAGCAGAGCATGGGAACTGACAGCGCTGTCCCAGTCCCGATCACCGTTGCCTACGGCGACGGGATCGGCCCGGAGATCATGGAGGCGACGCTCCGGGTGATCACCGCGGGGGGAGCGGAGCTGGAGGTCGAGACCATTCGGATCGGGCAGGCGATCTACGAGGCGGGCAACTCTGCCGGGATCGAGCCGGAAGCATGGGAGTCACTGCGGCGGACCAAGGTCTTCTTGAAGGCCCCGATCACCACCCCCGAGGGGGGAGGGTTCAAGAGCCTCAACGTGACGGTACGCAAGGCCTTCGGCCTGTTCGCGAACGTGCGACCCAACCCGTCCTACGCACCGTTCGTCGCGACGAAGCACCCAGGGATGGACGTCGTGATCGTCCGGGAGAACGAGGAGGACCTCTACGGCGGGATCGAGCACCGCCAGACCGAGGACGTCACCCAGTGTCTCAAGCTCATCACCCGCCCGGGGACCGAGCGCCTGGTCCGCTACGCCTTCGAGTACGCCCGCCGCTACCGCCGCTCCAAGGTGAGCTGTTTCACCAAGGACAACATCATGAAGATGACCGACGGGCTCTTCCACCGGGTCTTCGACGAGGTCGCTGCCGACTACCCGGATCTCCAGTCGGAGCACTGGATCGTCGACATCGGTACCGCCCGGCTGGCCGACACCCCCGAGGCGTTCGACGTGATCGTGCTCCCGAACCTCTACGGCGACATCGTCTCCGACGTCGCAGCCGAGATCTCCGGCTCGGTCGGCCTCGGCGGCAGCGCGAACATCGGGAGCGAGGTAGCGATGTTCGAGGCGATCCACGGCTCGGCGCCTCCGCTCGCCGGGAAGAACGTCGCCAACCCGTCTGGCCTCCTCCTCGGGGCCGTGCAGATGCTCGTCCACATCGGCCAGGGCGAGGCCGCCGAGCGGGTCCACAACGCGTGGCTCCGCACCATCGAGGACGGCGTGCACACCGAGGACATCTACGACCCGACGGTCTCGACCGCGCGAGTCGGCACGGCCGAGTTCGCCGACGCGGTCATCGACCGCCTCGGCGAGCGACCGCAGAAGCTCCGAGCGGCCAGCTACCCCTCGACCCCGGAGCGCATCACCGTCGCGGTCTCGACGCGCGTCCCGGCCCGGAAGGAGCTGGTCGGCATCGACGTGTTCGTCGACTCCCGAGAGCCGGTCGAGGTCATCGCCAAGGCCCTCGAGGGCGTCGCCGCGCCGCTCGAGCTGGTGATGATCACCAACCGCGGCCAGAAGGTCTACCCCGGGGGCATCCCCGAGACGTTCTGCGTCGACCACTGGCGCTGCCGGTTCCAGGCCCGTGAGCCGAACGGGCCCGTCGCGTACGGGGACGTCGTCGCGCTGCTCGGCCGCCTCGGCGACGTCGGCTTCCCGTTCATCAAGACCGAAGGACTCTTCACCTTCGACGGCATACCTGGCTTCTCGCTCGGCCAGGGGCAGTGACGGGCCAGGGGCTCTCTCGGCCCGACTCGAGCCGGTTCGGGGAGGTGGCCCTGCGCGTCGGTGGCCAGGAGGTCTTCGACGTGGACCTGGTCCATTGCGCCGATGCGCTGGGCAAGCGCAGGCTGGCCGCCTACCGCCGCAACCTGACCCGGTGGATCGGGGCCGGCCACCGTGGGTCTGCTCCCGCTTGGCAGGGTTGCGACGGGGGGCCCGTGTACGTCGCGCCCTGGCACAAGCTGCCCACCCCTCAGACGACCCTCCTCGCGGCGACGGAGCAGCCGCACGAGGGCGGCGCGGTGCTGATTGGCTCGCGTGCGCTGCAGCGTGCAGTTGCCGAACTGGCTGGAGCACGAGTACCGATGGAGCCGATCGTGGAGATCCGGGCCAGCCGCAAAGGGCGTCCGTGGAGTCCCCGATGGGCCGCGATTGCGCCAACTACCTGCGGGTAATGTCTCGCACGGCCTTCCCGACTCGGACGACCCACACGAGGAGAACTGCGGCCACCATGGCTGCGAACAAGCCAACAACTGCGCCGAGAACGTGGTCGGCGACGTCACCTCTGTCTACCGCCGCCCCCATCGATGCACCGACCGCGAGCAGGGAGATATAGCCAAGCACGGCTCGTCGCATCAGTGACCTGGCGTGTTGGTGCTCAGCTGTGGAGCCGATCGCGCTGTCCGGCACGGCGCCGGAGAGATGCAGTTCATGACCGGATGTGGATTTGAAGCGGAGATGTACAAGACCGTTGTCGTCGAGCGAGTAGGTCGCGATGCCTCTCTCGAGGATCGCGTTCTCGAATCCGGGCCGCTTCGCCGGGTTCCATACGCCTCTCGTGTAGGAGGCCTTTACCGTATAGGGTTGCCCAGTTTTCTTGAGCCGCCTCACAATCACTTTTGCGGTCCGAGCATTCTGTCTATGAACGGCGAGCCAGAAGATGAATCCGATCCAGATCGCCGTGGTGGCGAGTAGGACGAGAAACGGCCAAGGCTCCCCCATGGCGAGAGGATAGGACACGCAACGAGCTCTGGCATCGTTCCACGCGACTGCCGGACCTGGGCGGGGACGACAAGCCGCGCCGCCCCTACGGTTTTCACGGTTTGGCGGACATCCTCCACTGTTG
This sequence comes from Actinomycetes bacterium, assembly GCA_021790615.1. The sequence goes on from JAJYGW010000366.1 coordinate 5,470, forward strand.
CGGCATCGCGTCGGGGGGTCGCCGCCATTGAGAGCGGGGAGGGGGGAGCGGAGCAAGCCTCGTCGCCGAGGGGCGCGAGCAGTTCTCCCGGCTCCTGCGGGACAACGAGCACCCTCAGGTGGATACAGACCTCGCGACGGCGCGGCGGCTCTCCTCGCGAGCGACGCCCGGCGAGGAGGGATCCTCTCCCTGGGCCTGGGGCGGAGGAGGCCGCAGTTCAGGATGCGAGACACCACTCCGTGACGTTCGAGGGCTCCCGCGCGGCTTGCCTCCTGTGCCGCCGGGTGTGCCGCCTGACACGCCCGGACGGACAGCTCGCGGGCTGTCCCGAGGACCGCGCACGCAGGAGGGCCGCGCCAGGGAGCGCGAGCGCACGAGGGCAATCCCAGGCCGTGATCCCGACCCCGGGTGGGCGAGGGATCCCGACCTGGGCCAACGCCACTTCGGGCGCTTCAGGCCCTGCACCCGGGTGACCGGCGCTACGTCGGCGACAGTACCGCCAGGATGCGCCGGCGGGCCTTCGCCACGGCCACGCGGGGGACTCTCCCAGGCCGCACGGTGGAACCTCGAAGTGGACACTTGCGAGGACTGTTGCATCGCCACACACAGGGCGAGAGACTCGCGGCAGGCTCTCTACCACGCGCAATGACGTCTGCGGCGCCCCCGGCAGGAGCCGGGCCAGTCCTCCGACAGGTTGTGCGGCTGAGCCGACGGCTGGAGCTGGCATGACGGCGCCCGGGCGGTTGGGCACCGAAGGA
>JAJYGW010000385.1 GCA_021790615.1 Actinomycetes bacterium
CGCAGGGCACCTGAGGCCTCGAGGGTCGCAAGCCTGCGCTCGGGGGTCTTGTCGGGGCTGCGCCGGTGGCAGTCGAGATCCCGTCGGAGGGTCTCGAGCATCATGCCCTGGCTCACGCTCACCTCGCGGAGCCGTGCGAGGGCTGGGGCGGTGAGCGCGCCGGCGTTCGTGTGCGGCAGGAGTCCTGGTCCCTCGAGGACGGCGGCGCAGGCTGCGGCGAGGTAGTCGACGGTGCTCTCGAACCCGTTCGCGTCGAGGAACCTGCGGGCGGTCGGGTAACGGAGCTCGGGTAGCTCGCCGAGCGTGAAGAGGGCCTCGTGGCAGCCGGCTGCTGCGCCGGCGGCGGCGATCGCCACGACCTCGTCGAGGTCGAGGTACGGCGCGGCAAGCCTGGCCGGGGGCTTCGCGAAGGTGCAGTAGCCGCAGCGGTCGCGGCAGAGCATGGTGAGCGGGATGAAGACCTTCGGCGAGTAGGTGATCCGGCGACCGAAGCAGCGGTCCCGACGCAGGCCGGCCTCGCGTACGAGATCCTCCGTGCGAGCGGCAAGGAGCGCAGCGTCGTCCCACGGTGCGGCGCCGGGGCCGCTGTCGTCCGTCCCGGGGAGCAGGGAAGCGCCGTCGCCTGTCGGGACGGAGCGGGGGGCGCCGTCGGGAGCAGGCGATCCCCCCCGGGCCGAGCGATCCAGGGTCATAGCCGCAGACTAGGCGGGCACGCCCCCGCTCGGGGGTGGGACGGGCGGGGTCACGGCGCGAGGATGGAGCACCGTCCCGGCCGGGACACGGGCAGCTGCCGGGTCGACGAGCCAGAGGACCCGCTCCGCCGAGACCCGCCCGGCCGGGAGATCCTCGCCCCGCAGCACTGCGGCGAAGGCCTCCGCCTTCGCCTCCCCCATGACGGTGAGCACCACGAGCCGGGCGCGTTCGAGCCCGGCGAAGGTGAGGGTGAGGCGCGGGTGCACGTTGCGTCCCGACGGGTCGACGTTGCGTGCGACGAGGCGGCCCGGGCCGGCGTCGAGGGCGGGCGAGCCCGGGAACAGCGAAGCGGTGTGGCCGTCCGGGCCCATCCCGAGGTGCAGGAGGTCGAAGCGACCGACCTCGGCGACCTTCAGCTGGTAGGCCTCCGGGCCCTCCTCGCAGCGCATGGGGTGGATGGCGTTGGCTGCGCCGACCCGCGAGAACAGCACCTCGCGTGCGAGGCGCTGGTTGGAGTCCGGATGGTCCGGCGGCACGCAGCGCTCGTCACCCCAGTAGAAGTCGACGTCCAGCCACTCGACGCGCTCCCCGACGTCCGTCGCCAGACGCTCGTAGCAGGCCCGGCCCGTGCTGCCACCCGACAGGACGAACGCGAAGGTCTCCTCGGTCCTCGCGCGGTAGGAGTCGACGACGAGCTCGACGAACGCTCCCTCGACGTCGTCGACGACCTTGATCTCACCGTGCACCGCGCCTCCCGGGGTCGTGGCGGGGCGGCGTCGGGACCCCGGCGGGCCCCGATGCCGCCCCGGAAGTGCCAGACGCTCCTCCGAGGTCCACGGGCGAGCTCCCGGGACCGCTCATGCCGGGACTCGCCATCCGAGGGCGCGGCGGAGCGCGTGCTCGTAGATCCGGTCTCGCTCGAGGCGCGAGAGCGCCTGCGCGAGGGACCAGGTGAGCCCGTGCTCGGGGAGCTGGCGGCGTAGTGAGACGAGCTGCTCACCGTCCACTTCGGCGGTCGCGTCGACGAGCGGCTCGTCCCCCACGCGGCGGACCACGAAGCGCCCCCGTCGCCCGCCGGAGACGGCGTCGAGCTCGATGGAGGCGTGCACGGCGTCCTCGGTGGCGACGATGTCCTCCGCCAGGTTCAGCCGGTCGGCCACCCAGCCAGCGAGCAGGCGTCTCGGACCCGGCTGACCGGCGAGGCGTGCCGCGGCCACGCCGAGCTGGAAGCCCCGGAGCTGGGGCGGCTCGAACAGCGCCGCGAGCAGCTCCCGCCACGGGCTCGTGCGCTTCCACGACAGGTCGACCACCGGATGGCGCCTCGCGAGCTCGGTCAACGCGACGAGTGCCTGGCGCGGGGTCGCGGACGCGGCACCCAACGGCTCGGCGAAGCGGGAGTCGACGAGCACGGCGTCGGCCATTGCCGCAAGTGGGTCACCCGGCCGGGGGAGCACACCCGGGAACCACACGGCGACCGGGAGATGGCGGACGACCAGCGGCGTGAGGAGGGAGTCGAGATGCGCGGCGGCATCGCCCCCGACGGTGAGCGAGAGCTCCTCCCACCAGATCGCGTGGCCCGCAGCGACGGCTTCCCAGAGCTCGACGCTCGCACCGAGCGACCCGCTGGGCTCCGGGCTCGGGCGGACGAGGACGGTACGGCCCGGATGCCGCGCGCCGAGGCGTCGCATGGCGGCGGCGGTGCGCCCGAGCGTGCGCTCGTCGTCCGCCACGACGACGAGGTTCACCACGCTCGTGCGGGTCGCGAGGTGCTCGCCCTGGTGGCGGAGCCCGTCGACGGCGGCGGTGATGGCGGCGAGGTCAGTGCCCTCGGCCTCCCAGGAGCCGACCAGGGTCGGCCCGCTCCCGTCGCTCACCCGACGCCCCAGCGGCGTCCCGTGGCTCCGAGGAGGCGGTCGGACTCCGGGGGGCCCCAGGTGCCTGCGGCGTAGCGGGCCAGCGGAACCGCCCCGTCCTGGAACGCGGCCTGCACGGGTGCGACGACCCGCCACGCCTGGTCCACCTCGTCGGTGCGGATGAACAGGGTCGGGTCGCCCATCAGGGCATCGAGCAGGAGCCGTTCGTAGGCGTCCGGCGTCTCCTCCAGGAACGCCGCACCGTAGGAGAAGTCCATCGAGACCGTGCGGACGTGGAAGGCCCCGCCTGGGACCTTCGCGCCGAACAGGAGTGTGATCCCGTCGTCCGGCTGGATGCGCAGCACGAGCGCGTTCGGCCCGAGCTCCCGGGCCTGGCTCCCCTGGAAGGGCAGGTGTGGTGCGCGATGGAACTGCAGCGCGACCTCCGTGAAGCGCGACGGCAGGCGCTTGCCGGTACGGACGAAGATGGGGACCCCCGCCCATCGCCAGTTGTCGACGGCGAGACGCATGGCGACGAACGTCTCCGTCTCGCTGTCGGCTGCCACCCCCTCCTCCTCGCGATAGCCCGGGACCTGGTTCCCGGCGATCCATCCGGCCTCGTACTGCGCACGCACGACCTCGCTCGCCACCGCGTGGGGTGCCGGGATCACGAGCGCCCGGAGCGCCTTCACCTTCTCGTCGCGGATCGCCTCGCCGTCGACGCTCACCGGCGGCTCCATGAGCGTGAGCGCCAGGACCTGGAGCACGTGGTTCTGCACGATGTCGCGGAGGGCCCCGGCCGTCTCGTAGAAGCCGCCCCGGTGCTCGACCCCGAGGCTCTCCGCCACCGTGATCTGGACGTGGTCGACGTACTGGCGGTTCCACACCGGCTCGAAGATCGAGTTGGCGAAGCGCAGCGCGAGCACGTTCTGGACCGTCTCCTTGCCCATGTAGTGGTCGATGCGGAAGATCTGGCGCTCGTCGAAGTGCGTGTGGAGGGACTCGTCGAGCGCCGTCGCGGATGCAAGGTCGCGCCCGAAGGGCTTCTCCACGACGAGCCGCGTGAACGCGTCGCGCCCGGCGGGCTTCGCCAGACCCTGTGCACCGAGCCCGGCGGCGACCACCGAGAACATCTCGGGGATCGTCGCGAGGTAGTAGAGCCGGTTCCGCGGACCGCCGGCAGCGGCCTCGAGCTCCTCCAGTACGGCGGTGAGGCGGGAGAACGTCCCGGCGTCGCCGTAGTCGCCGGTCACGTAGCGCGCCCCCCCCGAGATCCGCTCCCAGCTCGGCCCACTCGCCGAGGCAGCCTCGGCGGCAACGCTGCGGAACTTGTCGTCGTCCCACTCGGTGCGCGCAACCCCCACGAGGCGGGTCCCGGGGTCGAGTGACTGCCGCTCGGCCAGGGCGGCGAGCGCTGGGAGGATCTTCCGCGCCGTCAGGTCCCCGGACGCCCCGAAGATGACCACGGTCGCCGGGGGGCTTCGCCGCGGCGTGCTCTCCGGGTCCGCGAGCAGGTTGGGCTGGACGGGCGCGTCGCTCACCGGCCCGGGTGTCCGAGCTCGACCGCCTTGGCCTGCATGCGCTGGAGCAGCTCGTCGAAGGACTTGGCGAAGCTGGCGACGCCCTCGACCTCGAGCACGCTCGACACGTCGTGGAGGTCGATACCCGCATCCGCCAGCCGATCGAGCGCCGCCCGCGCTCCTGCGACGTCCTCGGTCACCGTCTGGCGGACCGTCCCGTGGTCGAGGAAGGCGTCGAGGGTGACGTCGGGCATCGTGTTGACGCTGTCGGCGCCGATCAGCTCGTCCACGTAGTACAGGTCGGGGTAGCTCGGGTCCTTGGTCGACGTCGACGCCCAGAGCGGGCGCTGACGCCGGGCCCCCGCGGCCGCGAGCGCCTCCCACCTCGGACCGGTGAAGCGGTCGAGGAAGAGCTGGTAGGCGAGCTTGGTCTGCGCGATGGCGGCGTGTCCTCGCAGCTGGTGTAGCTGCGCAGGGTCGAGCGCCCCGTCCGCCGCACGGCGCTCGAGACGGTGGTCCACCTCGGTGTCCACACGCGAGACGAAGAACGACGCGACGCTTGCGACGTCCGAGAGGTCGGCACCGGGCCCGCGGCTCGCCGCAAGTCGCTCGAGCCCCGTCTGGTAGGCCTCGATCACGGCGTCGTAACGCTCGAGGCTGAAGATCAGCGTCACGTTGACACTGTGCCCGGCGGCGATCGTCTCCTCGATCGCCGGGAGTCCCTCGACCGTCGCCGGGATCTTGACGAGCAGGTTGGGGGCCTGGATGCGTTGGTGGAGTGCCGCGGCGGACGTCGTCGTCGCCGCCGTGTCGTGCGCGAGTGCCGGGGAGACCTCGAGCGAGACGAAACCGTCCCGGCCGTCCGACGCCGCATGGACGGGTGCGAGCACCTCCAGCGCCCGCTGGATGTCCTCCACGACGAGCTCCCAGTAGGTCTCCTCGACGGCATGGTCGGGGAGGAGCCGTCGCATTGCCTCGTCGTAGGAGACCCCGGTCGAGATCGACTTCGCGAAGATCGTCGGGTTGGAGGTGACGCCTCGTACCCCCAGTTCGACCAGGTGGGCGAGGTGGCCGTTCTCGAGCCAGTCCCGAGAGAGGTTGTCGATCCAGGGACTCTGGCCCTCCTGGTCGAACAGCTCGTGCAGTTTCGTCTTCGTCATGACGCTCCTTCCGGGGTTCGGAGAATCTGGAGTGCGGTGCCGACGACAGCGTCGACGGTGAAGCCGAGCTCGGCGAGGACGACCTCGCCGGGGGCGGAGGCGCCGAAGCGGTCCAGGTGCACGCCCGCGTCCTCCCAGGCTGCCCACCCGAACGACGCGGCCGCCTCCACGCCGACCCGAGGGACGCCCGGTGGGAGGACCGACGCGCGGTACGCCTCGTCCTGCGCCGCGAAGCGATCCCAGCTCGGGAACGAGACAACCCGTGCAGCGAAGCCGGCTGCGGCGAGGAGGGGAACGGCGCCCAGGCAGAGCTGGACCTCGCTCCCGGTGCCGATCAGGACGACGTCGGGCTCGGTGCTGGGGTCGTCGAGCACGTAGGCCCCGCGCCCGACGAGGTCACGCCGTTCGGCAGTACCGGGGAGCACGGGGAGGTCCTGACGGCTCAGGACCAGCGCAACCGGACCGCTCCCCTCGACGGCGAGCTGCCAGGCGGCGGCGCACTCGTTCGCGTCGGCGGGGCGGAAGAGCGACAGGCCGGGCATCGCGCGCATCGCCGCGAGATGCTCGACGGGCTGGTGGGTGGGGCCGTCCTGGCCGAGGCCGATCGAGTCGTGCGTCCAGAAGTAGATGACCTTCGTCCGTGACAGGGCGGCGATGCGGACGGCCGGGCGGAGGTAGTCGCTGAAGACGAAGAAGGTCCCGCCGACCGGGAGCACGCCGCCGTGTGCAGCCATGCCGTTCATCGCAGCGGCCATGCCGAGCTCGCGGATCCCGTAGTGGACCTGGCGACCCGCGGGGGTCTCCCCGGACTGCGTCTCGGCACCCGGGAGGAGCGTGCCGGTGTTCCCGGTGAGGTCTGCGGCGCCGGTCATGAGCCCGGGGATGCCCGGAGCCGTCGCCGCCAGGCACGCCCCCACCGCCTTTCGGGTCGCGACACGCGCGCCCACCTCGAAGGTCGGCAGCGCGGACTCCCACCCCTCGAGGGGCAGGCCCGCCAG
>JAJYGW010000192.1 GCA_021790615.1 Actinomycetes bacterium
TCACCAGGCCTCGGGCTCGCGAGGCGGTCCCCGCGGCCACCCAGGCCGTTCCTGCGCTGCGCTGCGGCGAAGGTTAGCCCGCCGCGAACCCGCTCGTCTTCGCCCGTACTGCCCGCTTCTTCGCCGCCTGCCCGCGCCGTGCGGCGCGGCGTGAGGCCTTCGAGCTTGCCATCAGCGTGAGGCCGATACCCGCGAGCCATGCGTCCTTGGCGAGCGCGGTGCCCTCCCTGGTCGGCCGCACGCTCCCCTCGCGGCGCATGCCGGGGGTCTTCGCGTACAGCCCGAGGAGTCCGAAGGCGAAGGCGGTGAGCGCAAACCCCGCGAGGCCGTCACTGACGACGACCGGCGCGAGGAGGGCGCTTCCGAGCGTCACCTCCACCGCCCCGAGAGCCTTGCCGAACTGCTCGGGCGGCACGTTCTCGAGGAACGGGTACGTGCCGGAGGCGAAGCCGTGCAGCTGGGTGTGCGTGTCCTTGTCCGCCTGCAGCTTGCCGAGCCCGGAGCTCAGGATGAACGCGCCCGCTGCGGCTCGGGCCGGAAGGTTGGAAATACGTGAACGGTGTCTCACGGCTCCAGGGTACCCGCCGGCTCTGGCGCCGACACCCAGGCCTCTGGCAATGCCGGGGCCATGGCAGCGGCGCGGAACTGGCGGGACCACGGCTGGGTCACGGGATCAAGACGACGCGGGAGAAGCGCACGAGCCTCCGGCCTGGGTTGGCGTACGTGTACGGTCGGTCCGTCGGGAGGCGGAGGTGCTCGTCTTCGTCGAGCGTGTAACGGGCCTCGTCGATCTCGACGACCAGCCGGCCGGAGTGGACGAAGAGGAGCTCTTCGCTACCGGGGGGGTCTGCCGCCGCCTCGTAGCGCCCGCCCGCGACGAGCTCCCAGTGCCAGAGCTCCACGATCCGAGCACCTGAGCGCGAGTCGAGCAGCCGAGCGCTGCTGCCGCGGCCGTCCTCCCATACCGGCTCCACCGAACGCGTCGCCTCGGGGGTGAGCGCCGGCACCGGGCGAACGGCGACCAGGGTGACGAAGTCGACCGCCAACGCCCTCGCCAGCCTGTCGAGCGTCCCGAGGCTCACGTTGGTCTCGCCAGCCTCGAGCATCGTGATCATCCTCCGGCTGACGCCTGATCGAGCGCTCAGCTCGTCGAGGGTCAGGCTCTCGTCAACCCGGCATGCCCGGACCCTGCTGCCGATGGCCTTGAACAGCGCGGTTGCCGAAGCCCGAGGTCCTGTCTCCGACTCGCCTGGCGGTGGCGGCAGGCTCGGCTCGGTGGCCCGCGGCCCGTGTCGAGACGGCATGCGAAGGCAATATACTGCACCGTGGCACGGGCATCCCGGCACCAGGCGCGACGGACGGAGGAGGCGAGATGGTCAAGGCGTTGCGCCAGCGACCCAGAGTGGTCGCGGTTTTCCTCCTCGTGCTCACCGCGGCGATCTGGGGCTCGACCTTCGTCGTCGTGAAGGACGCCATCTCCCAGACCTCCGTGCTCGAGTTCCTGGCCTGGCGCTTCATGCTCGCAGGGCTGTTGCTCGTCGCCCTGCGACCGCGCGCGCTCTCGAGGCTCGGCCGCCGGGGCTGGGGTCACGGGGTGCTCCTCGGAGTGGCGCTCGCCTTGGGCTACATGGCTCAGACCTTCGGGCTCAGGACCACGCCGGCAGCAGTCTCCGGCTTCTTGATCGGGCTCCAGGTCGTGTTCACGCCGGTCATCGGCTGGGTGCTGCTCAGGCGTCGCCCGCACACGCGGACCTGGACTGCTGTCCTCGTGGCGACGACCGGGCTCGCGCTGATGACCCTCCGGGGAGCCTCGTTCGGCATCGGCGAGGGTCTCACGATCGTTTCGTCCGCCGTGTTCGCGCTGCAGATCGTCGGCCTCGAGCAGTGGGCGTCGGCGGAGGACGCGTACGGGCTCGCGACGGTCCAATTGCTCACGATCGGTGCCCTGTCGCTCGTGGCCGGAGCGCCCGGTGGGATCGGGCTGCCTCCGACGCGGTCGATCTGGGCAGCCGTGGTGCTCACCGCTGTCGCTGCGACCGCCTTCGCGTTCGTCGTGCAGTCGTGGGCGCAGTCGCACCTCTCGGCCACGTCCGCGGCGGTGGTGTTCGCGACCGAGCCGGTGTTCGCCGGTTTGTTCGCGTGGATGTCGGGCGAGCATCTGAGCTGGGCGCTTCTCGCCGGTGGCGCGCTCGTCGTGCTCGCCATGCTGGTGATGGGCAGCGGGAGAATGCACCCCGTGCCGCCGGCGCAGCACGAGGCGGTCGAGCTGGCGGGTCCGGTCGAGCTGGCGGGTCCGGTCGAGCTGGCGGGTCCGGTTGAGCTGGCGGGTCCGGTTGAGTTGGCGAAGGCGGTCGAGCTGGCGGGTCCGAGCCGGACGGCTTAGAGGCTCAGCCGATAGGAGAAAGGTCCGGCATCCAGCGGTTTCTCCAGTCGATGAGCTTCGCCGTGAGGATGAAGGTGACTGCGAGGGCGAACTGGGCCAGTCGATGGATCGTCCGTCGATCGGTGTTCCGACGAAGCTGACCAAAGTTGCTGAGCCACGAGTTGGTCCGCTCGACGGGCCAGCGAAGTCCCATCGGTTGGTTTCGTTTGGGCTCGCGCGAGCCTCGCTTGCGCTTCTTGGCGATGACGGCGTCGGTGACCTCGCGCTCGATGAGACGCTGGCGCGTCGCCTCGGAGTCGTAGCCCCGGTCGAGCCAGATCGTCTCTACGTCCATGAGCAGCCCGCGCCGCTTGGCGTCGTCGAGGGTGGGGGCGAGGAGCACCGAGTCGTTGCGGTTCGCGCCGTCGCCCACCCATCCGAACGGGATGCCGTTGGCGTCGACGACGATGGACCACTTCCAGCCGAGCTTGGAGCGGTCGGTCGGGTTCTTTCCCGTTCCCTGCCCACCACCTGGGGATTTGTGGATTGACCCGTCGAGGGAGACGTCGGAGAGGTCGAGGCCGATGATCTTGTCGAACCCGGCGAGCGCTTCGGCTGCGATGGCATCGAACACGCCCGCTGCGATCCACTCGTCGCGACGCTTGCGCACCGTGGTGTCCGAGACCTTGTTGTTACACAGCCGCTCGGCGTCCTCCCACGAACATCCCGTCACGAGGCGGACGAGCATCACCTCGAAGCAGTCCCGGTCCGACTTGCGCTGCCGATGCCGGCCGAGAGGGTGGGTGTCGACGGGGACCGGAACGAGCGGCTCGATCGCCGCCCAGACGATTGCTTTTACTTCGGGGTCCAGCGCGCGCATGATGGAGTACCTCCACTCGGTCGTTTGGTGCGTGGAACAGCACCCCGATTGTCTCGGGGCCACCACCACGACCGGTGGATGGTCATCGGCGCGGTATCATGCACATTTCCCCTGGTCAAGGGGCATGTTTCCTATCCGCGCGGCCTCTATGCCGACATCGGCATAATCGCCAGGTGGAGAGGACCTTCTCCCTCGTCGTCTCGGTGCTGGCCAAGGAGCCCCCCGACGGGGCGCCGACCGAGGCGCTCCAAGAGGTCCTCGACGCTTTCGTGGAGGCGAGCGTGGCCGCGGCCAGCACCGCCTGTGACCCGGCGCCGGGCTCGACCTCGCTGGCGGTCGACTGGGCCGACATAGAGAGCTTCTCTACGAGGCGGACCAAGCCCACCGGCGCCTACGCCGACAGGAGGCCGCCTGGGGGCACCGGAAGGGGGAGGCCCGGGAGAAAAGGACGAGCTGTTCCTCGGCTACTACCTCTCGCTCGCGACCATGGTCCGAGACGAGGTGGATGGGCCCGAGGTCCCCGAGCTCGTGCGGCGCATGAACCTCGTCTCGTGCAACCACGACCCGGTGCCGCCTCTCGTCAAGGTGCTCGTCGAGGTGGTCGACGGGGGAACCGCCCTCGGCGACGTGATCGCGGACTCGGGCTATGCCCATCGGGTCCCCGAGCACTTCGCCCTCCCGCTGCGCGCGGCGGGGTCCCGCCTCGTGATGGACCTGCACCCTTCTGACCGCGGCACCCAGGGCACCTGAATCAGCCTGGGAATTCCAGAGACTCGATCGCTTGGAACTACATCCTTGACATTCAGGAAGGATTGGTTCCATGAAAGAGCACCCGAAGTCCACCGTCAGCGCCCAGAAGCGCTACCCCGACGAGCTGAAGGCCCGGGCTGTGCGGATGGTCCACGAAGCCACCGCCGAGGCCGGAGGCAACCCCGTGGGGGTCGTCACCCGCATCGCTCGCCAACTCGGCGTCGGCGCCGAGTCATTGCGGACCTGGGTGAAGCGCGACGAGGTGGAGGCCGGGACCCGGCCTGGGATCCCCAGAGCTGAGAGCGAGCGGATCATCGCCCTCGAGCGTGAGTGCCGTGAGCTCAAGCGGGCGAACGAGATCCTGAAGGCCAGTGCGGCTTTCTTCGCGCGGGAGCTCGACCCGCGACTTCCGAGGTAGTGGCCTTCATCGACGCCAACAAGGACCGCGTCACCGCAGGTCTGCGGTGGGGGGTCGAGCCGATCTGCAGGGTTCTCCAGGTCGCCCCATCCACCTACTACGACGCAAAGTCCCGCCCGCCCTCCAAGCGCTCGGTGACCGACGCAGAGCTGAAAGAAGAGATCCGGCGCGTCTACAAGCACAACCGCTCGTGCTACGGCGCCCAGAAGCTCTGGCGCCAGCTCCAGCGCGAGGGGATCGCCTGCGGGCGCGATCGGGTCGCCCGGCTCATGCGCACACTTGGCATCTGCGGGGTGACGAGGGGCAAGGAGAGGCCGAAGACCACGGTCCCGGCAGCCGAGGGGCGCCCCGAGGACCTGGTGAAACGCAACTTCTCGGCGGGAGCGCCCAACCGGCTGTGGGTAGCGGACATCACCTACGTCGCAACGGTGGTCGGCTTCGTCTACACCGCCTTCGTCATCGACGTCTTCAGCCGTGCCATCGTCGGCTGGGCGGTGTCAAAGAGCCTCACGGCCACAGTCGCGCTCGACGCTTTGGAGATCGCCATCTGGCGGCGTAGTGGCGCGGTCAAAGGCGTCGTACACCATTCCGACCGCGGGGTGCAGGGCGAATTCAATCGGTCGTTGCAACACTGCGTCGTCAGGCAGAGCGTAGAACATCGTCGAGCGCTTCTGCGGGAGTCTTCCATCCGAGCGTCTTACGCGGTCGCGTGTTGAGGGCGAGCGCGACTGCATCGAGTTCTTCCCGGCTGTATCGGGCGAGGTCGGTCCCCTTCGGGAAGTACTGACGAAGCAGACCGTTGGTGTTCTCATTCGACGGTCGCTGCCACGGACTGTGGGGGTCGCAGAAGTAGATCGCGAGGTCGCTGGCGATGCGGAGCTGCGCGTGCTGGGCCATCTCAGCGCCCTGGTCCCAAGTGAGCGATCGTCGCAACTCCTCGGGCAGGGTCGCCATGACCTCAGCGATGGCGTCACGGACAGCCTCCGCGCCGTGTCCGGCCAACGCGGGGCCGTTCTTGAGCCGTTCCCCGTTGCCGTGTCCGGCCATGCGCGGCAGGTGCAGCAGCATCGTGAATCGCGTCGTCCGCTCCACCAGGGTCCCGATAGCGGAGCTCTCAAGCCCGATGATGAGATCACCTTCCCAGTGCCCGGGCACGGCTCGGTCGGCGACCTCGGCAGGCCGCTCACTGATCATGACCTCTGGGGTGAGGAACGCCTTTCCACGTCCCTTGGCCCGCGACCGGGGAACCCGCAGTGCCCGCCCGGTGCGCAAGCACGCGGTGAGTTCCCGCCGCAGAGCGCCGCGGCCTTGGACGTAGAGCGCCTGGTAGATGGCTTCGTGAGAGATCCGCATGGAGTCATCATCGGGGAAATCGAGCACGAGTCGGTTGGCGATCTGCTCGGGACTCCACGCCTTCGCCCATCGCCGGTCGGCGCGACGACCATGGCGGCGGCCTATCCAGGGGATCTCCGGTCCAAAGACGAGTTCGCCATTGGGCTTGGCGATCTTGCCGGCGAGGCGGTCCTGCACGTACTCGCGAAGTTCGTCGTTCTCGGCGAGCTTGGCAACCTTCGGTCGGCGAGCGCGCCGCTCGGCGTGCCACTGTGCGGTGACGGCCCGGTACTCCGACGTGCCCGTTCTGGTCGCAGCATTGCGCCGCAGCTCCCGGCCGATCGTCGACGGCGGGCGCCCCACCTCGCGAGCGATCTGTCGGACGCCGCAGCCCTTCGCTTTCAAGATCGCGATCTCCTCGCGCTCGTTCAGGGTCAGGTACCGGCCTGACGACGGGGCAAGGCT
>JAJYGW010000348.1 GCA_021790615.1 Actinomycetes bacterium
CGCACCGCGAGCACCGACACCCGCGTGGTCGGGGGCGCGGGGAGCGGGACAGGGGTCCTCACATGCTCACCATATCGCCGCAGGAGGAATGGACGAGGATGGCTGGCCGGGGGACGAGGGTGCCTGCGGCGAGCCCGACCGGGTGGCCACCGCCGGCGGACCAGACCGAGGCGCCGCGCCGAGCCCACTCCTGCCGCCAGAAGCGCGACGATGGACGGGTGGACACGCCGACCCCGCCGGGGCGCCCGCAGGCACAGGATCTGAGCGAGGTCGAGCGTCGCCTGCTCCCGTTGCTGCGCGAGCTGTGGGAGTTCGGCATGCTCCAGCCTGCCGGTGACGGCCCGGACCGGTACTGGCGCTTGAGTGCGTCGGCGGGCGCCCGGCTGGAGGCGCTCGTCGCGGCGACCACGGCACATGCTGCGCGTCCCGCCATGGCCTTCGGTTACCACTGCGACGGCTGCGGGCGGCGGGCGGTGACCTGGCTGGTCGGCGAGGAACACCGCTGCGCTGACTGCGGCGGCCAGCCCGACGCCGGGAGCGACGTGCTGGTGCTCCAGCCCCTCCCGCTCGGGGCCAGGTCCGGGTTCGTGGCTCTGCGTGCCACCGAGGGAGCTGGGGAGCAGCCCGGCAGCCAGGAAGCCGGCGGCGAAGTTCCCCCGGGTGACAGCTCCCCACTCGGGAGTGGTCGAGCGGCGGCCAGTGCCTGAGGCAGCCGACCTGCCCCAGCGAACCGGGGAGGGAGCACGTCCCGAGCAGGCCGGGGAGGGCTCGCCACCGATCGAGGGGGGTACTCCCGAGCAGCCCGTCACGGCGACGGTCGTGCAAGGAGTCGTCGCCGGGGCCCGTGGTGCGCCGGTGACGCTCCGCGACATCGTCGTCCCGGCTCCCGGGCCGGGCGAGGTCCGCGTGCGCGTCCGGGCGTGCGGCGTCTGCCACACGGACCTCCACTACCGCGAGGGGGTCGTCGGCGACGGGTTCCCCTTCCTGCTCGGCCACGAGGCAGCGGGCAACGTGGAGGCCGTCGGCGCGGGCGTGGACGGTCTTGCCGTCGGCGACGCGGTGGTGCTCGCTTGGCGGGCGCCGTGTGGCAACTGCCGGTCCTGCCGGCGCGGGCGACCGTGGTACTGCTTCGAGAGCCGCAACGCCACGCAGCCGATGACGCTCCTGGACGGGACGCCGCTCGGCGCGGCACTCGGCATCGGTGCGTTCGCAGCGCTCACGCTGGTTGCCGCTGGCCAGGCGGTGAAGGTCGACCCTCGAGCCCGGCCGGAGGCGACCAGCCTGATCGGCTGCGGCGTGATGGCCGGTTTCGGTGCTGCGGCGATCGCGGGAGGCGTCGGTCGTGGGGACACGGTGGCCGTCTTCGGCTGCGGCGGCGTTGGCGATGCCGCAATCGCTGCGGCGCACCTCGCCGGGGCGGCCACGATCGTCGCCGTGGACGTCGACCCCGCGAAGCTCGCCTGGGCGCGGGGCTTCGGCGCGACCCACACCGTCGACGCCAGATCGGAGGACCCCGTCGAGGCAGTTCGCGCTGCGACCGGCGGGTTCGGCGCGGACCTGGTGATCGAGGCGGTCGGGTCGCCCACGACCTACCGCCAGGCCTTCTACGCGCGGGACCACGCCGGCACCCTGGTCCAAGTCGGTGTGCCGGACCCGTCAGCGACGATCGAGCTGCCGCTCGCCGAGCTCTTCGGACGTGGTGGCTCGCTCCGTTCCTCCTGGTACGGCGACTGCCTCCCGAGCAGGGACTTTCCCGCCCTCGTCGAGCTCTACCTGAGCGGGCGGCTCGACCTCGACGCGTTCGTGACCGAGACCATCCCGCTCGAGGGCGTGGAGGCCGCCTTCGAGCGAATGCTCGCGGGGGCTGTGCTCCGCTCCGTCGTCGTCTTCTGACCCGCCCCGCCGGCGACGGGCTCGGTCAGTCGGAGGCGGTGGCAGCGTGCACCGAGTGGATCCCTGGCGTGGCTCGCAGGATCTCGAGGGCCAGCTCGGGGACCGGTCGGTCCGTGGAGAGCACCATGAGCGCGCTCGAGCCATCGGCGGACGGGCCAACCGCCATGGAGGAGATGCTGACCGCGCTGTCGCCGAGGACCGTACCGACCCGTCCGATCATGCCGGGCCGGTCGTCGTTGCGAACGACGAGGAGGTGGGGAGCCGGTGGCAGCTCGACGCGGTGGTCGTCGACCATCACGATGCGGGCCTCCTCCCGCGGACCCGTGATCGTGCCCGCGACCGCGTGACCGCCACCGCGCACCGCGACCAGGTTGACGTACTCCGTCGCTCCCGTGACGCGCGACTCGCGCACCGTGAGGCCCCGCTCGGCCGCGAGCTGGTCGACGTTCACGAACGAGACGGACATCTCCGTGCTCGCCGCAAGGACCCCCGCCAGGACCGAGAGCGTGAGCACGCCGGTGTCGGCCTCTGCGAGGCGCCCCTCGTAGGCCACCTCGAGCCCGTCGGGGAGCCGCCCCGAGAGCGAGGCGAGCACCCGCCCGAGCGATCGGGCGAGCCCGACGAAGGGCCGGACGCCCTCGCTCGGCTGTGCGGCAGGAAGGTTGACCGCGAAGGGCACGAGCTCTCCGGCGAGCGCGCCGACGACCTGTTCCGCCACCGTGGTTGCCGCCTTGTCCTGTGCCTCCCGGGTCGACGCGCCGAGGTGGGGGGTCACGACCACCCCGGGCAGTCCGAACAGCGGCGACGACGCCGGCGGTTCGCTCTCGAACACATCGAACGCGGCACCGCCGAGCCGACCGGCTCGGATCCCGGCGGCGACTGCAGCCTCGTCGACCACCCCGCCCCGCGCGGCGTTGACGACGACGAGCCCGGGCTTCGCCGCCGCGAGGACCCCCTCGCCGATCAGGCCCCGAGTCTCGGCGGTGCGCGGCAGGTGGACCGAGAGGAAGTCCGAGCGCCGGACGAGCTCCCCGAGCGAGACGAGCTCCACCCCGAGCTGCCGGGCGCGCTCCGGGGCGAGGTAGGGGTCGTGACCGAGCACTCGCATGCCGAATGCCTGCGCGCGCGCCGCCACGAGCGAGCCGACCCGGCCGAGCCCGACGATCCCGAGCAGCTTGCCGTGCAGCTCCACACCCTCGAACGCACTCCGCTCCCAGCGCCCGGCGAGGAGCGACGCCTGCGCCTCGGGGAGCCGCCGCGCCTGCGCGAGGAGGAGCGCAAAGGTGTGCTCGGCCGCCGAGAGGACGTTCGCGTGCGGGGCGTTCACGACGACCACGCCGCGCCGCGTTGCGGCAGCGAGATCCACATTGTCGAGGCCGATCCCGGCGCGCCCGACCACCACCAGCCCTGGCGCAGCCGCCAGGAGGGCGGCGTCGACCTGCGTGGCCGAGCGGACGACGAGCGCGGCGGCGTCGGCGACCGCCGCGCGCAGCTCGCGTGGTTCGAGACCGAGCGCAAGGCGGACCTCGTGACCGGCGGCCACCAGCATCTCGAGGCCAGTTGGCGCGATCTCCTCGGCCACGACGATCAGGGCCACCGGGGACCGCTCAGGTTCGCAGGCGCCACCGCGGCCGGTGCTCGGCGGCGATCGCGCGGCGGGGTGGGTTCGCCTGGTCCCTCGCCGACAGGACAGGGGCCTCGATCTCCCACGGGGCCGCGACGTCGGGGTCGTCCCACGCCACGCCGAGCTCGTCGTCGGGGTTGTAGTAGGAGTCGACGAGGTAGGTGAGTGTGAGGTCGGTGAGTGCGACGAAGCCGTGTGCCACGCCGGGAGGGATGAAGACTCCCCGTTCCTCGCCACCGCCGAGGCGGAGAGCCTGGGTGGCCCCGACGGTCGGGGACCCTTCCCGGAGGTCGTGCAGGATGACCCGCGCCTCGCCGACCGGCACGTACCAGTAGTCCGCCTGGTGGAGGTGGTAGTGGAGGCCGACGAGTGAACCCGCCGTCTTGTCCGAGCGGCTCCCCTGCACCATCTCCCGACCGAGCGGGAACCAGCTGCGGCGGTAGGTCTCGAGGAAGCGCCCCCGAGCGTCGGGGTGCGGGTCGGGTTCGACCTCGACGACGTCGGCGATGATCCGGTCCGCAGTGAGGGTGGGCACGCTCCGAGAGGCTACCGCGGCGCCGAAGCTCCCCTCGGCAGCTCACGGCCGGGCCCGGCGGGGACAGGGAGCGCGAGCGTCCCGGCGGGCGTCCAGGCGAGCAGGCCCTCCTCGACGAGACCAGCCGCTACCCGCTCGGCACGGGTCGGGTCATCCGGCCAGCCCGCCACCCGAGCGAGGTCGGCTGCGGCGATGCCCGCGGGTCCGGCAGCCGCTGCGGCGCGCACGAGGCGGCCCCGGCCCTGACGGTCGGACCCCGCGAAGGGAGCCTGGCGCGCGCCGACGGCGAAGGACCCCGCTGCGGGGTCCGGACCG
Organism: Actinomycetes bacterium; assembly: GCA_021790615.1. The sequence goes on from JAJYGW010000348.1 coordinate 4,368, forward strand.
CTCCCGGCCCACCGGCAGTCCGCCTGCCAGGGGCAGGCGTTGCAGTGCGGCGAACGGCGCCGGCAGACCAGCGCCCCGAGGTCGAGCATTGCCTGGTTCCAGGCCCACCCTTTCCCCCGGGGAACCAGTTGGTCCGCGAGCACCTGCGCCTCGCGGCGTCGGAGCGGTCGGCCCACCACCGCTCGGGCGAGCAGCCTGCCGACGTTCGTGTCGACCACGCCGAGGTCGGCCTCGAACGCGAACACCGCGACCGCCCGGGCGAGGTACGCACCCACGCCCGGCAGGCGCTCCAGCTGGCTCGGGTCTCGCGGCAGCACCCCGCCATGCTCCTCGACGACTCGCACCGCAGTGCGCTGGAGCTGCAGGGCGCGCCGGTTGTAGCCGAGTCCCACCCACGCCGCCAGTACCGCTCCCGGACCTGCCACCGCGGCGCTCGCCGGGTCCGGGAAGCGCTCGAGGAAGGAGCGGTAGCGCGGGACCACCCTCGCCACCTGGGTCTGCGTCAGCATCATCTCCGCGACGAGCACCTCCCAGGGGTCCCGGGTCTCCCGCCAGGGGAGTGCTCTCCGGGCCGTCGCCCACCAAGACCAGAGCGGGGCAGACCGCGCTTCGCTCCGCGTGGGGGCCGCGAGGACAGGGGCGGCGGGCGTCGGGGGCCTGGACATCGGGACCGGGGAAGTTCGGGCGAGCTGCTCCGCTGGCGCGCCTCGAACAACCACGGAGGCGTGTGCGGGGGCAGACCCGGACTCGAGCAGCCCAGGGTCCGTCACCACCCAGCCGCTCCGCTCAGCTTCCTGCGAGGTGGGGACGCTTGCGGGCCGGGAGTCCGGCGCGCGTCCAGACGAGGACCGCCCGGCGAAACGAGCACACCTCCTCGCCTCGCTGGTTGTAGCCCCTCGTCTCGACCCGGACCACGCCCCGATCCGGCTTCGAGCGTGACGGGCGCACCTCGAGCACCGTCGACTCTGCGTAGATCGTGTCCCCGTGGAACGTAGGCCTCGCGTGGACCAGCGACTCCACCTCCAGGTTGGCGATCGCCGAGCCGGAGACGTCGGGCACGCTCATCCCGAGCACGAGGGAGTACACGAGATTGCCCACGACGACGTTGCGACCGTGGGGAGTCTCCTCCGCTGCAAAGTACGCGTCGGTGTGGAGCGGATGGTGGTTCATCGTGATCATGCAGAAGAGGTGGTCGTCGGCCTCGGTGATCGTCTTGCCGGGCCAGTGGCGGTAGACGTCGCCCACGACGAAGTCCTCGAGCACCCGCCCGAAGGCGCGCTCGTGGACGCTCACGACGGCTCGGGTGGCCCGACCGGGAGCGGGCGCGTGGTGAAGCCGAGCTGCCACCCGTCCTGGCTCTCCCCGTCGATCGTGAGCCGCCAGGCGAAGCGCCGGCCCGGGGTGAGCGGAAGCGGGCCGAGGTTCACTGCGAGGGAGACGTCGACCGGGCTCCCCGCGGGCAGACCCTCGGGTTGGGCGACCCGGAAGTCCCCGCGCACCTCGACGGGCTTGGGCCCGTCCGGCGTGTCGATGACCACGTCCTGGCCGTCCTCGTCCTCCAAGAAGAGCTCCCAGTGGTGGGTCGCGTCGATCTCCGTCCAGGCGACCTCGAGCTTGAGCGCGACCGCAGACGGGGTCGGGTCGGGTCCGACCATGCTCCACCCCCCACCCAGGATGTAGAGCTTCCCTTCGGCGACCTGAGCGGCGTCGCAGAGCAACATGGTTGCCTTCACAGCTCGACACGCTAACCGCTGCCGGCAAGCCGGGTCTCGCCCGGGCAGCCACGCCTAGCCTGGTTT
>JAJYGW010000345.1 GCA_021790615.1 Actinomycetes bacterium
GCTGCTCACCTCGGACGGTGGGGTGTTCAACTTCCACGCACCGTGGTTCGGGAGCCCGAAGGCGGCCGGCACCGTCGGCGGGGTCGCAGTCACCGGGATCGCAGCGGCCCCGAACGGCAAGGGCTACGTCATCTCCCGGGCGAACGGCGGGGTGTTCAACTACGGGACCCCCTTCTACGGCAGCGAAGCGGGCAAGCTGCCGGCCGGGGTGAGCGGGGTCGGGATCGCGACGGACCCGACCACCGGCGGCTACTGGCTGCTCACCTCGAACGGCGGGGTCTTCAACTTCGGTGCCCCCTGGTACGGGAGCCCGAAGGCGGCCGGCACGGTCGGCGGGGTCGCGCTGACCGGCATCGCGGCCGGACCGGGCGGGAACGGCTACCTGGTCTCCCGGTCGAACGGCGGGGTGTTCAACTTCGGCGTGCCGTTCCACGGGAGCGAGGCGGGCAAGCTGCCCGCTGGCGTGACCGGGGTCGGGATCGCGACGAACTGAACGAGGTCGGGTCTCCCGGGACACCACCCGGCTGCACGCTCGGCGCCGCACCGACCACGGGCCGATGCGCGAGGTGGCTCCCCCGAGGATCCGCTCGGTCGGACGGTCTTGCAGCGGCTGCGCCTCGCCATGCGTCCGGCCAGGCACTGACGGCCGAGCGAGCACCGCACCCACGCGCCAGACGGGCTTGGCGCCGAGACCGGTCGGCGCTACGCTGACATCTCAGTTGACATGTCTCGACCGCAGATGACGAGATGACCAGAGCCAGCCGAAGCCCCGAGCGAGGCGGGTCCGGACAAGCCTCCCTCGCGCTCCCCACCACCCGACCCTCAGTCACCCTGACGACGGCAACGCTTCGGTTGGCGCGTGAACGTCCCGACCGCGCGCACCTGCAGCCGGGCGACGTCCTCGGGCTCCAGCGCCTCGCCGGGAACCGGGCCGCGACGAGCCTCTTGCAGGCCGACGAGGGGGGCGGACCCAGAGCGGCGGTGCGGCGAGCGCTGGACGGCCCGGGCTCGCCGCTGCCCGAGGGGCTCGAGCAGCGCCTGAGCTCGCTCTTCGAGACCGACCTCTCGACGGTACGGCTCCACGACGACGCCCGCGCCGCCTCCTCCGCAGCCGCCGTCGGGGCGGACGCCTACACCGCCGGCGAGCACGTGGTGCTCGGCCCGCAGGCCCCGGCGCCGACCACCGGAGCCGGCGAACGCCTGCTCACCCACGAGCTGACCCACGTCGTCCAGCAGCGTCGCGGGCCGGTCGCGGCGCGACCCGCCGGGGGCGGGCTCTCGGTCTCCGACCCGGGCGACCCCTTCGAACGCGAGGCCGAGGCGGTCGCTGCGGGGCGCGTGCGCCCCGATCTCGTCGGCGGAGCCTGGGCGGTGCCGACTCCTCCATCGGCGGGCGGACCGGCACCAGGTGCGCCGGTGCTCCAGCGCCATGCCTCCTTCGAGCACCTCGCACTCGGCCAGATCCCTCCGGATCAGCTCGCCCTCGTCCCCGCCGCACGGGAGCTGAAGCTCGTGACCCGCCAGTTCACCACCGGGCTGAAGGACGCCATCCACCTGCTCGCCCAGGAGCGAGCTCGGCTCCGGGCCTGGCAGGCCAAGCCGCCGACCACCACCGGAGCCAACGCCCTGCAGGACGTCGACCCGACCTGGCAGGTCCAGCTCGTGAAGATCGGGGACGAGATCGCGACCTACGGCGAGGTCAACACCCTCCCGGACTTCTTCGGCAGCGCGGCCGAGCTCTCCGACACGGCCCGGAAGGACGCCGAGACCCGGAAGGCCCACGAGGACGCCCCGTGGTACCGCCAGGCCTCGACCTGGTGGAACCAGACCGACACCGTCCGGCGGATCCTCCAGACCCAGCGCGAGAGCTACTACCAGAAGCTGGGTGGCCTGCTCGAGGAGCTCACCCGCCACGACTACGTCCTCGTGGAGGAGGAGGTGGAGTCGAACGGCTCCACAGAGAAGAAGCTGATCCCGAAGTACCGGAAGGAGACCTGGTACCTCGAGCCGGGCAACCTCGACAAGGTTTCGCAAGACGAGGGGTACACCGAGTACTGGCGAGGCCGGCTGGTCGGCGCATCCTTCGCCGGCAGCCAGAAGGAGTTCCTCGCCGAGGCGCGTCACCCGCTCAGCCACGTCGCGAAGATGGAGGGGGTGGACGTGCTGACCGAGCAGAACCCGGTCAGCGCCGCCGCCGGTGGGACGTGGGGCGCCACCGCCCGGAACGCCTGCCACTTCGCGCCCTTCTCCTGGTACGCGTGGAAGCGTTACCACACCGAGGCGGTCGCGGCCGCCGACGAAGCCCGGAGGCTCCGGGACGAGGGAAAGGCCGAGGAGGCCGACGCGAAGGAGAACGAGGCGTGGCTGCTCAACGGCTTCGGCGACCACTACCTCCAGGACTCCTTCGCCGGCGGGCACCTGGTCAACAAGACGCTCGTGATGCAGTGGCTGCTGGAGTACGTCGATCGGCAGAGCGAGAGCTGGAAGAGCCGGTGGAAGTACCTCGGCCCGGGCAGCGCGTCGTGGGCCCGGATGATGAACATGTCCTCCGAGCAGCAGCCCGGCCTCGGTGGCCAGGACCTCTACTTCGGGCACGACGGGGTGGCCACCGCCGCGCAACGCTCGTCCAACGATCCGCAGGCTGCCTCCGAGCGCCCCGACGCCGCCACGAGCTTCGCGACCCTCGGCCTGCAGACGCCCGGCCTCGCGTCGGGAACGGCGGCGTTCCTCACGGCCTGGTTCAACCACCAGCGCCGCAAGGACGGCTTCCTCACGGCCGAGCAGCTCGTCACCCGCTCCGGTTCGTGGAACCTGGGCGACCAGCCACTCGACGTCTCGACCGTCGAGGGCTACGTCGGCGAGCTGGAGGAGCGAGGCTGGATCGAGGAGCACAAGACCACCGTCGACGACAAGGAGGTCCCGACCTACCGCATCAGCAACGCCCGCGCCCTCCAGTCGCTCGGCCAGCGCGGCCAGTCGAGCACCGACGCAGCGAAGACGCTCACGTTCGAGAACTACCACGAGTTCATGAACGACGCGTTCATCCAGTCCGGTGCCGGTGCGCTGCACGACTACTTCTGCAAGGAAGGTGTCGTCGTCGGGAGCGTGGACTCGGCCACGGTGTTCCGGATCTACGGCGACGACAACATGCTCTCCGCCGGCGCCCAAGAGGGCGTTGCCTACTCCGCTCGCACCGCGGCGATGTCCCGTGAGGCGATCGCGCTGCGGTTGCGACCGGAGGGCGGGCGCCAACCAGCCTCGGTCGAGGACATCTTCCGCCGAGTCCCGACCTACGCCGCCCTCCCGGAGCGCTTCGGCGGCGAGGCGGTGCCCGAGACCATGCTCCGCCTCGACGAGTGGCACGACAAGCTGAAGCCCTTCCTGGGCGAGGTCTTCGAGCAGTACGGCCACTACGTGGCTGCGCGCGTTCCGTACTTCGGCAAGCGGGGGGGACTCACTGCCCTGGGCAAGGTGTCAGCCCACTCGGGAGCGATCTTCTAGCCGACGTTCCGGGCCGTTCCCGGCGTACCGCTGTTTCTCCTGGTGAGCGGTGGGCTCGGTGGGCTCGGTGGCGCCTCGGTCCGTCGCGCCGAGCTCGCCGTCCGCGTCGAAGTTTCGGGGCTTCGGGAGGGAGAGAACGAGGTCGTCGAGACCGCCGCAGGTGGCGTCGCGCTCGGTGGAGTTGGCGCGCAACGCGACGCAACGCCGAGAGGGTGCCGGCCGCACGTGTCGGGCCCGCTGGGACGCTCCGGAGTATGGTCGTTGGTATGGCGACCCGGAAGGTGACCGTGACGATCGACGAGTCCGACCTCGCGCGCGTCCGTGCCCTCGTCGAGGCCGGCGCGGCGCCCTCCGTCTCGGGCTTCGTGCAACAGGCCGTGGGCACGGCCCTGGACGACCTCGCGGGATGGGACGCGGTGCTCGCTGTGGGCCTCGCTGCAACCGGCGGTGATCTGACGGACGAGGAGCGGCGGTGGGCGGACGCCGTCCTCGGCGGGAGCGTGCCCCGAGGGGGCGTGCCGCGAGGAAGCGTGCCTGCAGCTTGATGCGTGGCATCACCCTCGACGCAGGAGCGCTCATCGGCCTCGAACGTCAGGACCGCCGCGTCCTGGTCCTCCTGGAGCGAGCGAGACAGACCGGGGGGCGCGTCACCATCCCGGCCACCGTCCTCGCCCAGGTCGTGCGCCGGCCAGAGCGCCAGGTCTCCCTGCTCCGGCTCGCCCACCAGGTGACGACCGATCTCGTGGCCCTCGGACGGGCGGACGCCGTCTCCGTCGGCCGGCTGCTCGCCGCCAGTTCCACCACGGACGTCGTCGACGCCCACGTCGTGGTCTGCGCGCGCCGTACGCGCCAGGTCGTCGTGACGTCCGATCCGAGCGACCTGCACCGCCTCGACCCGACGCTCCGCCTCGTCGCGATCTGACCGTGGACCACCGCGCTGCCCTCCGGCCAGGCGGGGCTGGGCTGCGGCTCCACGGCCCGGCCCAGCCGGGGCGCGGGCCCGCGCACGCGCCTCTGCCGCGCCCCTACCGCACCCCGAGCAGCAGCTCGTTCACGAGCTGGTCGAGCCGCTCCATGCCGTAGCCACGGGTCGCGAGCGCGTGCAGCCACGCAGGATCCGCCGCCTCTTCGCGCACGCGGTCGCGCAGCGCGCTCACCGCTGCTCCCGAGGTCGCCCCGCCGGGGACGGTCTCCTCGTGGATCCCGGCCGCGCTGGCCGCAGCGAGCGCCTCCGCGATCTCGGGATCGGCGGCGAAGCGCCGGGCCTTGTCGGCGAGGATCAGATAGGTCCGCATGCAGCCCCGCGCGAAGTCCCAGACACCGCTCGCGTCCTCGGTCCGATAGGGGTGGGCGTCGAAGTGTCGCATCCCGGTGTAGCCCGACTCCTCCAGCAGCTTGACGAGGTAGAAGGCGTCCCGGATTCCCTCCGAGCCGAAGCGGAAGTCCTGGTCGAACTTGCCGGGACGCTGCGCGTTCAGGTCGATGTGGAACAGCTTGCCGGCCCAGAGCGCCTGTGCGACGCCGAGGTGGAAGCTGAGCCCGGACATCGTCTCGTGGGCGAACTCGGGGTTGACGCCCACCATGTCGGGCCACTCGAGGCGCTCGATGAAGCCGAGCGCGTGCCCGACGGTGGGGAGGAAGATGTCACCTCGAGGCTCGTTCGGCTTGGGCTCCAGTGCGAAGCGGAGCCGGTAGCCACGCTCGCGTACATACGCACAACAGGCGTTCACCGCCTCCGCGTAGCGGTCCAGCGCAGCCCGTGGGTCCTTGGCGGCGTCCACCTCGACGCCCTCACGCCCACCCCACATGACGTAGACCTCGGCCCCGAGCTCGACGCCGAGGTCGATCGCGTCGAGGGTCTTCGCGAGCGCGTAGCGCCGGACGGCGGGGTCGTTCGCGGTGAAGGCACCCTCCTTGAACACGGGGTGGCGGAAGAGGTTCGTCGTGGCCATCGGGACCTTCATCCCGGTCGCGTCGAGGGCGGCGCGGAAGCGCTTCACGATCACCTCGCGCTCGGTCGGGGACGAGCCCGCCGGCACGAGGTCGTCGTCGTGGAAGCTGACGCCGTAGGCGCCGAGGTCCGCGAGGCGGTGGACGGTTTCCACCGGGTCCAGCGGCTCGCGCACCGCCACCCCGAAGGGATCGATGCCGGGGTTCCCGACGGTCCAGAGCCCGAAGGTGAAGTGGTGCTCGGGACGGGGCTCGAAGGTGTCGGCCATGGCGTGGTGCCTCCTGTTCGTCGGGGTGTCGTTCGTGCCGTTCGTCGTGGTGTCGTTCGTGGGGTTCGTCGTGCGGTCGTTCGTGCTGTTCGTCGTGGTGTCATCTGCTCGCGAGCGCCCCGGTCCGGGTGAGCCCTGATCGCCCCGTGGCCCCCACGGCTCAGCCCCGGGCGGTGGCGGCCCGCTCCACCACCATCGTCGTGGACGCTGCGTCCATCGCGAGGCGGATCGCCCCACGGAGCTCGGCGAGGGCTCCGAGGTCGGAGGCGACGACCGGGGCGAGACTGTCGGGAAGGCCGTGGTCGGCGAGCGAGGCACGGAGCGGGCGGAGCAGCACCTCGCCGGCGTCCGCGACACCGCCCCCCACCACCACGAGCTCGGGGTTGAGGAGGTCGACGAGGGTG
>JAJYGW010000159.1 GCA_021790615.1 Actinomycetes bacterium
CCGATCTGAAGCCGCGCGTGCGTCTCGGGGGTCAACGTCGTCTCGCTCATCGACGTTCAGGCTACTGGGAGCCCACGGCCCGCCTTTCCCGGCGGTCACCGAGAAGGCTCGCAGGAGCGAGGCCATGGTCCTGCCGGATTGACGGCGCGGCGGCTGGCACAGCAGACTGTGCGCATGGGGAAAAGCGACGCCGCGACCAGCACGGGCATCGTAATTCCGATCTGACGCGTCCCCGATCGGGAGCGCGTCGCAGGCCGTCCACCAGGTGGGCGGCCTTTTGCTTTGCCGAGTTGCAGCGCGATCGCACAGGCACGAGAACGAGGACAGAGGGCACGAGACGTGAGCACTGACATCGACCGCCGAGGCCCGGGTGGGCCGTACCGAGTGGCGGTCATCGGCGGCGACGGCATCGGTCCGGAGGTCACCGCCGAGGCGCTGAAGGTCGTGGACGCGGCGGGGGTGAAGCTCGATCCCACACCCTATGACCTCGGTGCCGACCGCTACGTCCGCACGGGGGACGTGCTGCCCGACCCAGTGCTCGAGGAGCTGCGCGGCATGGACGCCATCCTGCTCGGTGCCGTCGGACCGCCGATCGGTTCTTCAGAGGTGCCACCGGGGGTGTTGGAGCGCGGGTTGTTGCTGCGGCTGCGTTTCGAGCTGGATCTCTACGTGAACCTGCGACCCTTCACCGCCTCCCCCGGCGCGATCGCGGAGGGGTCCGATTTCGCCGTCGTGCGGGAGAACACCGAGGGGCCGTACGCCGGCGAGGGCGGCGCTCTCCGGCGGGGCACCCCGTTCGAGGTCGCCACGCAGGGCTCGGTGAACACGCGCCACGGCGTCGAGCGATGCGTCCGGTACGCCTTCGAGCTCGCCGGGCGCCGCGGCAGCAGGCGGCACGTCACGCTCGTGCACAAGACCAACGTCCTGACGTTCTCGGGCGACCTGTGGCAGAGGACCTTCGATGCCGTGGCGGCGGAGCACCCGGACGTGGGGACCCGCTACCAGCACGTCGACGCGGCCTGCATCTTCCTCGTCGAGCGAGCGAGGGAGTACGACGTGGTCGTCACCGACAACCTGTTCGGCGACATCTTGACCGACCTCGCCGGCGCCGTGTCAGGGGGCATCGGACTCGCCGCCTCGGCCAACCTCAACCCGGCGCGCACCGGCCCGTCGCTCTTCGAGCCGGTGCACGGGGCGGCGCACGACATCGCCGGCACCGGCACGGCCAACCCGCTCGCCGCCATCAGGTCCGCCGCGATGATGCTCGAGCACCTCGGTGAGGACGATGCGGCCGCGCGTGTCACGAGCGCGGTGATCGAGCAGCAAACTGAGATGGCAGGTTCTGGTCGAACATGGAGCACCGCCAGCGTCGGCGATGCCGTTGCAGGGAGGTTGTGAGATGCCGTTGACGCCCACTCAGAAGATCTGGATGGACGGGAAGCTCGTCGACTGGGACGACGCGAAGATCCACGTGCTCACCCACAGCCTCCACTACGGGCTCGGCGTGTTCGAGGGCATCCGCGCCTATCCCACCTCCGCCGGGCCGGGCGTCTTCCGGCTCACACCCCACATCAAGCGCCTGTTCCAGGGAGCGCACATCCTCGGCCTCGAGGTGCCCCATGACGAAAAGCAGCTGATCGAGGCGGTGAAGGAGGTCGTGCGCGAGAGCGGGCTCGACGCGTGCTACATCCGGCCGCTCGTCTACCTCGGCTACGGCGAGATGGGCCTCAACCCGATCCCGTGCACGGTCAACGTCGCCGTCGCCTGCTGGCCCTGGGGGGCCTACCTCGGAGACGACGGGATCGCGAACGGGATCCGCCTCAAGGTCTCCTCCTGGGCGCGACACGACCCGCGCGCCATTCCGACGGCCGCCAAGGGCACCGGCATGTACGTCAACTCCTCGCTCGCGAAGGTCGAAGCCGTGCGTGCGGGCTACGACGAGGCGCTCCTACTCACGACCGACGGGCACGTGTCGGAGGGCACGGGAGAGAACTGCTTCGTCGTGCGCCGCGGCCGGATCCTCACGCCTCCGTCCTCTTCGGTCGGTGCCCTCGAAGGCATCACCGCCGACTCGATCCGGACCATCGCCGCCGATCTCGGGTACGAGGTGGAGGAGTATCCGTTGCGGCGCACCGATCTCTACATGGCCGAGGAGGTCTTCCTCACCGGCACGGCGGCCGAGGTGGTCCCGGTCGCGTCGGTGGACGACAGGATCGTCGGCTCGGGCGAGCCGGGCCCGATCACCCGCGCCGTCCAGGAGGTCTTCTTCAAGGCCGTCCGCGGGGAGGTGCCGGAGTACAAGGACTGGGTGGAGCATGTCACCTGACGGGCCGGCCGGCGGGGATCACGGGGACTCGGCCACCGGTTCGCACAGCCACTCGGCGGCCGCCGTCTCGATCTACGACACCACGCTGCGGGACGGCTCGCAGCAGGAGGGTCTGTCGCTCACGGTCGACGACAAGCTGAGGGTGGCCGAGCAGCTCGACCACCTCGGCGTCGCCTACATCGAAGGCGGGTGGCCGGGGGCGAACCCGAAGGACGAGGCGTTCTTCAGGCGGGCGAAGAGCGAGCTGAAGCTCAAGACGGCCACGCTCGTGGCCTTCGGCTCGACACGGCGCCCCGCCGTGAGCGCCGACCAGGACGACGTGCTCGCCAACCTGGTCGCAGCGGGCACCGAGGCCGTCTGCATCGTGGCGAAGTCGTCCGACCTGCACGTCACCGAGGCGCTTCGCACGAGCCTCGACGAGGCCGTGGCGATGGCAGCGGACTCCGTCGCCTTCCTGCGCGCCCACGGGCTCCGGGTGTTCTTCGACGCCGAGCACTTCTTCGACGGCTTCCGCCGCGACCCCGACTTTGCGCTCCGCGTGCTCGGTGCTGCGGAGACCGCCGGCGCCGAGACGCTCGTCCTCTGCGACACCAACGGCGGCACCCTGCCCGAAGAGGTGGAGCGCATCGTGTCGGCGGTCCGCGCGCGCACGTCGGCAGAGCTCGGGGCGCACTTCCACAACGACAGCGGCTGCGCGGTGGCGAACACCTTGGCGGCCGTTCGCCACGGGGCGACGCAGGTGCAGGGCTGCGTCAACGGCTACGGGGAGCGTGCCGGCAACGCGGATCTCTCGGCCACGATCGCCAACCTCACCCTGAAGATGGGCATCGACACGATCCCCGCCGACCGGCTCGAGCGGTTGACGCCCGTCGCCCATCACATCGCGGAGATCGTCAACATCACGCTCGATCCCCAGCGGCCCTATGTCGGCACGGCGGCTTTCACCCACAAGGCCGGTCTGCACACGAGTGCTCTCGTCCGGCGGGCCGACGCCTACGAGCACGTGCCGCCGGACTCGGTCGGCAACGGCACCCGAGTCGTGGTGAGCGAGCTGGCAGGCCGCTCGACCCTCCAGATGAAGGCGGCGGAGCTGGGCCTCGAGCTCGACTCACCGGCGCTGACCCGGGTGCTCGACACCCTGAAGCGCCTCGAGAACGCCGGTTACCACTTCGAAGCGGCAGACGGGTCGCTCGAGCTCATGATGCGTGCTGCCGCGGGCGCGCCGCTCTCCGGGCTCGGCGACCTCTTCCGGATCGAGTCGTACCGCGTCATCACCGACTGGCGCGCTCGCGACGTGGCGCTGCCGACCGACAGGGAGTGCGCCGACGGCCGCGAGCTCGTGCATCCGTGGGCCTCGGGCGGCGACCTCACGACCGAGGCGACCGTCAAGGTGCACGTCGGCGACCGCCGGGTGGTGACGACGGCAGAGGGCAACGGACCGGTGAACGCGCTCGACGCAGCGCTGCGCCAAGCGGTCCAACCGGCCTTCGAAGCCCTGAAGGACGTCCACCTCACCGACTACCGCGTGCGGGTGCTCGACACCGAGAAGGCGACGGGCGCCGTCACGCGCGTCCTCCTCGACACGGCGGACGCAGAGGGAGCGTGGTCGACGATCGGCGTGTCCGAGAACATCATCGAGGCTTCGTGGGAAGCACTCGTCGACGCTGTCGTGTTGGCATTGATCCGGGCGTCGGCCGGTACGATCGTCGGCGAACCCGCGGAAGTAGGACCTGCCACATGACCCAGCCGAAGTTCGCCCCGATCCTCCCGAACGTCGAGGTGAGGGACCTCCACCAGCTCCCGGTGCCGCTGCCCTGGCAGACGCACCGTCCGGCCGACTTCCGGCCGGCGCCTGGTGCGGCTCGCCGACCCGGGCGCGGCATCGCCGGGCCGGACCAGGGGTATGCGATGCTGCTCGCCGAGCGTTTCGGCGAGCGTCTCCGCCTGGCCGACGGCGAGCACGCCGACGACGTCCTGCTCGGCGCCGTGGTCATCGCGCTCCACCGGGCTGCGATGTACGGGAGGGCGCCCGTGGCGGCTGACCTCGAGCTCGCGCTCAACGTGTTCGGCTACCTCGATGGAGCGAGTGAAGAGGTCGTCGAGGCGCGGCGCGAAGCGTTTCGCGGAGCGGCGCACGACTACTGGCGCCAGCGCGAGCTCGCCGACCTCGTCCCCGAGTCCACGTTGCGGATGACGCCCGCCGCCGTCGCCGGCGAGCTGTCCGAGAACCCGGGTTCGTTCTTCGAGTTGAGTGGCGTGACACCGGAGGCCTGATCGTGTCGTTCGAGCTGTCGGAAGATCAGCAGTCGTTCCGCCAAGTGCTCCGGCGGTTCGCCGACGAGCGGATCGCCCCGAAGGCGGCGGAGTACGACGAGCGCGAGGAGTACCCCTGGGAGAGCTTCAACGCCTGCGTGGCGATGGAGCTGCCTGCGCTCGGCGTCCCGGCGGAATACGGCGGCCAGGGTGCCGACCTCGTGACGCAGGCCCTCATGATCGAGGAGGTCGCGCGGGCCTGCGCGTCCACCGCCGTCACGCTGCTCATCTCCAAGCTCGGGATGTTGCCGGTGATCAACTTCGCCTCCGAGGAGCTCAAGCAGAAGTACCTGCCGCGTGTGGCGAGCGGCGAGGCACAGGCGAGCTACTGCCTCTCCGAGCCGGACGCGGGCTCCGACGTGGCATCGATGTCTGCCCGTGCCGTGCGCGACGGCGACCACTACGTCATCACCGGGACGAAGTACTGGATCACGAACGCCGGGATCTCGGACACCTACACCGTGTTCGCGAAGACCGACCCCGGCGCCGGCCACCGTGGCATCTCGTGCTTCCTCGTGGAGAAGGACTGGGGTGTGAAGGTCCCGAAGCTCGAGCACAAGATGGGCCTTCGAGCGAGCCCGACAGGCGAGGTCGTTCTCGACGAGGTGCGTGTGCCGGTGGAGAACCGTGTGGGGGAGGAGGGGCAGGGCTTCTACATCGCGATGCACACGCTCGACCGGAGCCGTCCCACCGTCGGCGCTCAGGCTGTCGGCATCGCCCAGGGTGCGCTCGACTACGCGCTCGGTTACGTCCAGCGGCGCAGGCAGTTCGGTCGCCCGATCTCGGAGTTCCAGGGACTGCAGTTCATGCTGGCAGACATGGCGATGCGAGTCGAGGCGGCGCGAGGTCTCGTGTACCGGGCGTGCGCCGCCGCCGACGCGGGCGCTCCCGCCGGTGATCTCGCGAAGCTCGGCGCCATGGCGAAGTGCTTCGCCTCGGACGTCGCCATGCAGGTCGCCACCGATGCCGTCCAGCTGCTCGGCGGTTACGGCTACACCCGCGAGTTCCCGGTCGAGCGCTACATGCGCGATGCCAAGATCACGCAGATCTACGAGGGCACCAACCAGGTGCAGCGGGTGGTGATCGCGAAGCGCCTGCTCGCCTAGAGCGACATCCCCGACAGCTTCTGCAGCCGGCTCGTGATGCCGGCGGGGTGCCACCAACTTTCCGACGGCGCTGCCTACCATCGATCCGTGGAGCGCGACCTGGGCGGGCGGGACGACACCGGCTGGCTCCGCTACGCCGCCCTGCTCATGCTGGTGGGGATCCTGTTCGTCGCAGGGGTCTCGGAAGGGTGGTGGCACCGGGTCCACAACACCCTGGCAGGCGGAGCTCCCACGAGCGGCGGTCAGCCACTCGATGCGGCTTACTTCGCGGCAGGCTCCTGCCTCGAGTTCGCGCCGACAGCAGGTGACCGGCACATCACGGTCTTCCTCGACGCCGGCCACGGCGGCATCGACCCCGGAGCCGTCGGCCACACCGAATCCGGGAGGCAGGTCGAGGAGGCCGGCATCACCCTCCCGGTCGAGCTCGACACGATGGCGCTCCTGCGGGCGGAGGGTTTCACCGTCGTCGTCTCGCGCACGACCGCTTCCACCGTGCTCAAGCTCGGTCCCGGCGACACATCGGGCGGCGTGCTCTCCCTCGCCGGCGCGCACGCCGAGGTCGCCGCGCGGGACATCTGCGCGAACGACGCGCACGCGCGGTTGCTCGTCGGGATCTACTACGACGCGAGCAGCTCGCCGTCGACGGCAGGGAGCGTGACGACCTACGACGCGGTCCGGCCGTTCTCGAGAGAGAACCTGCGTTTTGCCGACTTGTTGCAGTCCTCCGTCGTGAGTGCCATGAACAGCCACGGGTGGGGGATCCCGAACGACGGCGTCCTCGACGACGTCGGGATGGGGTCCAACAACGGCAACGCTGCAACGAGCAGGCTGGCCGCCCTCGCGCTGCGCTACGACCATGTCATGCTCCTCGGACCGGCGATGAGCGGCTATTTCTCGACCCCGAGTGAGATGCCGGGCGCGCTGATCGAGCCGCTCTACATCACGGATCCGTTCGAGGGCAGCATCGCCGCCGACCCGACAGACCAGCGAGTGATGGCCTCGGGTATCGCCACCGCCGTCGAGCGGTACTTCGCCGGTACGAGGTCATGAGCTGTGCACGGAATGGGCGAGCGCACAGGGGATAACTCCCCTAAGAAACGGTAGGTCCACCGGTAACCACCCCTGCCACCCTCTCGGCATGTGCCGAGTCCGAATCCTCGTGGCCCCGTTGCTGGTTCTCACGGTGCTCGGATGCGCCGCGTGCTCGCCGTCTGCCTCACCACGTCCGATCGCTCCAGGGCCAACGCCCACGGTCGCCCTGGTGGGCAGCAACAGCCATGGCGGCAGTGACCCGCACCGGCGGCACCGCCTGCGTCATCATCATGCGGGTCACCGCCGGGCGACCGGTCGTCACAACGCCGCCCATGCCGCTGCGGCGGCATGGCTGGCGTCGATCCGGGCCTTCTATGCCGCCGGCCGGGTGGGTCAGCCGATGTACGGACCCCTGGTCGAGAGCTTCGTGCCGGGCTCGCTGGCGCTGGAGCAGACCGAGGCGTGGCTCGGTGCTCTGTCCGGGGCAGGAGTCGTCGCGCCGGCAACGTTTCGTGTCGGCAACGTGAAGGTGACATCGCTCGCCGGCCTCATCGCCGTGGTGAAGGGCTGCATGTACGACACGGGGAGCGTCTACCGCAGCACCGGGGCGCCGGCCCCCGCCGCGCTCGGCGGCGGTGCCGGCCTGACGGCGTCGATCGCGGTGCTCCACGACATCGGTGGCCGCTGGCTCGTCTGGTCCGACCAGACCTCCGCCGTCTCGTCGTCGAAGGAGGAAGGTCCGTGTCATGGGTTCTGAGGCGGCTCGGACGAGCTGCCACCGCCCTCGTGTTGCTCGCAGTCGTCCAGGTCACGGCCGGTGGGGTGGCGGCGGCCGGCTACGGGGGTGGCGATGGCGGCGGGGGCGGTGACGGGATCTGGGCGAGCGCGTGGTGGATCGGCAACCCGTCGGGCGGAGGGCCGTACGTCGGCCCTGCACAGTCGGCGCAAGGCCAGTGCATCTGGATCGACACCGGAACGACGGTGAAGGACCTGGGGGACGCTCTCGGTCAGTCCGGGCTCCCCGGCTCCTTCTGGAAGGCATCGCAGGGCGGCGGCCACCCCGGCATCTGGGGCGTGCTGCGCTGGGCGGTGAACGTCGCCCGGCACTCCATGGCTGACGACCACTTCGACCTCGTGGCCTGCCCGAGCGCGAGCCAGGTCCCCCCGAGCGGCGGTGACTTCGAGAGCGATCTGCCCCGTGCGCAGCCGCCGCAGGGGCCGCCGCTCTGGCTCTTCGTCTTCTGGGACACCGTGCCCGACCCGCCGGCTTCGAGCCTGCCCCCGGTGGTGGAGGACATGTACCGGTCGATGACCCTGCCGGGGCCCGCCATCGCGACGTCTCCGTCGCATGTCGCCGGCATCGAGGACTCCACAGCCGTCAACGTCGCCACGTGGATGTGGCTCTCGAATGGCGGGATCTTCCGCCACAGCGTGGTCGCCACCGCGTCGGCCGGACCGTACACGGCCACGGTGTGGGCATATCCCGTCTCGGTGACGTGGTCCGCCGCGTGGGACTTCCAGAAGCCGTCACTCGACCCAGAGCGAGGGACGAACCTCGCGCCGGAGTCGCTGGACGAGCAGTGTGGCGGGCCAGGCGTCCCCTATCCGGCGCTCTCCGGCGCATGTACGGCGGTGTTCGGGCAGTCGACGCTCGGTGGGCGTGCACCGCTCACAGCCGATGTCGCGTGGGCCGTGCACTGGGCGATCTCCGAGAGCGGGATCGTCGGCGGTGAGGGCACGCTCGGCATGTTGCACACGAGCAGCCGCCTCTGGCTCCGTGTCGTGCAGGTCGAGTCGATCATCTCATCGGGATGAGCGCCACCTGGTGCATCCGGTGGATCCACCAGCGCGACACACCCGTTTCGTATCGTGGTCGGGTGGTCGACATGTCGGTGTCCGGTCTGGGTCTCACGAAGCGGGTCCTCCCGCGCACACGGGGGGAGGCGGCGCAGCAGGCGCTCGGTCGTTTCGTCCGGGTCGAGGACTGGAACGGCCTGGTCGCCGGTGACGTCGTCCGGATCGCCGGTCACCCGGCGCGCGGCCGGCATTGGCGGTTCCGGGCACATGTCACGAACACGAGCAACGGCGCCAGCTGGGTCGAGGTGTCGCTCGTCGAGGGACCTCCTCCGTCGAGGCGTCCCGGGGCGCGAGCCGCGCGATCAGGTGCCGAGGAGCCGGAAGCGCCTGCACGCGTGGCTCGGGTGCGGTCCTTCGCACCCGAGCTCGTCTCGCCGCGCTGGCGCGGCCGGCGCCACCGGGAGGCACAGAAGGAGCCGGATCGGCACGAGGTGGGCCAACAGCTCCTCTTCTGAGTCGACGTCCGGCGCTCGGTGTCGCTGCGCACCACGCCTCGACCTTCACGGTCGGTGTGATCGCATCCACAGGGCCGACCTCGCCACGTCCGAGCCGCGCCGGCCGGCGATCCATGCGTCAACAGGCGCCCTAACCGAGGAAGTCCCTCGCGAGCTGCTCGAACATGGCGGCTGACCACTCGAGCGACTCGACGTCGATGCGCTCGTCGTCGCCGTGGAACATGCGGGCGAACTGCTCGAACGTGAGGTTGTTCGAGAACATCCCGAAGCCGTAGGCCTGTGCCCCCTGGCGCCGGAAGAAGCGCGCGTCCGTCGCGCCCACCATCAGGAACGGCACGACCTTCCCGTCCGGATGGAACCTGCCGGCGAGGCGGGACATGGCGTCCCAGAGCGGTGTCTCCGTGCTCGACGACGTCGCCGGGTCATCGTGTGCCTCGGTGATCTCCACCTTGTCGGCGAGGTCCCCGAGCGCCTCCTCGATGAGCCGCCGCACGTCGACCTCGGTCCAACCCGGCATGGTCCGGATGTCGAGATCGAGCTCGACGGTGTCGGGGATCACGTTGATCTTGGTCCCGCCGTGCAGGATCGTCGGCGCGACAGTCGTGTGCGTGCAGGCGTGCGCCTGGCGAGCCACGCCGAGATCGGGCAGCACCTCGAGCAGACCCTCGATCTCGGACGGGTCGAGGAGAGCCCGAGTGATCTCGTCCGGCATACCCATCGCCTCGACGAAACGGCGCCATGTCTCGTGGATCTCCGCCACCGGCCGGAACTCGGCCAGGCGCCGGACCACCTCGGCGGCTGTGACGAGTGCGTTGTCGGTGCGAAGTGGCTGGGAGGCGTGTCCGGCCTCGCCCCTGATGCGCAGCCGGCACCAGCAGCTCCCCTTCTCCCCGATCGGGACCGGCAGCAGCTTGCCGCCGGGCATCTGCAGCGGGATGCCCCCTGACTCGGTGATGACGTAGTCGGCACCGACGGCCTCACGCGCGTGCTCGGTGAGCCAGCCGGCCCCGTGCGACCCGAGTGCTTCCTCGTCGGCGACGGCGGCGAGCACGAGCGTTCCCCGGGGCGCGAACCCGCTGCGGACCAGACGAGTGAAGGCAAGCGACATGGAGGACGTCAGGTTCAGCATGTCGACGGCACCACGGCCCCAGACCTCGCCGTCCACGAGCTCCCCGCCGAACGGGTCACGGGACCAGTTCGACTCGTTCACCGGCACGACGTCGGTGTGTGCCAGATAGCACAGCGACGGAGCCGACGAATCGCTCCCCTCGAGACGGGCGACGACGGACACGCGACCCGGGACGGGTTCGTAGGTCTCGACATCGGCGCCGGCGTCGCGGGCGAGCCCGGCGATCACGCCTGCGCTCGCGGCCTCCTGACCCGACTCCGCCGTGCCGTCGTTCACGCATCGGTTGCGGATCAGCGTCTGGAGGAGGTCGACGACCTCGGGGTCCTGGACTCGACTCACGACCGGCCCACCGTTCGCCACATCATCACGTGCGGACCGATGTGCTCGGCCACCCACTCCTCGCCGAACCTGACGAAGCCTGCCCGCTCGTAGAAAGCCGCCGCGGGCACGCGGGCGCTGCACCACAGCACGCCTCCCCCGTGCGCTGCCACGTGCGAGATCACGAAGGCGAGAACCGCGCCTCCGATCCCGGTGCCGCGGAGGTCGGGTCGCGTCGCCATCGAGCGCAGGCGCCACTGCCGCCCGGGCGGCAGCACCGTGGCGAGCTCGGCAGGGGCCTCCTCGGGTGACACGGCTGCCGTGCTCACCACCTCGCCTGATCCGGCGACCACGGCCGCGCCGACGACTGCTTCGGGGTCGTCGGACCCGATCAGGGACATCTCTTCGACCCGCTGGTGCGGACGGAGCACCTGTTGGCGGAGGAGGTAGGTCCTCTCGGGTGCGACCGGACCGATCGCGAGGTCTCCGATGACGGGATGGGAGAGGTGGTCGTTCACGACGTTCACGATGCAGCGATCGTACGCGGTGAGAGGATGTGTCCGTGAGGGTAGAGGTGCGGGGATTCGAGAAGGCCTCCCATGCCTACGACCGGGGTCGCCCGAGCTATCCGGTCGACACCGTCGACTGGATCGTCGCCACGGCTCAACTTGCACCTGGGAAGACGGTGGTCGACCTCGCGGCCGGCACCGGGAAGCTCACGCGCGACCTCATGCGATCTGGCGCCCGGGTGGTCGCCGTCGAACCGCTCGGCGAGATGCGCGCACGGCTCCTCGAGCGGGCGCCAGGGGCCGAGGTGTACGACGGGCTGGCCGAGGACACCGGTCTCGCCGGCGAGAGCGCTGACGCGGTGACGGTCGCGCAGGCGTTCCACTGGTTCTCGACCGAGGAGGCGCTGGCGGAGATCCAGCGCATCCTCGTCCCGTCGGGGCTCCTCTTCCTCGTCTGGAACCGCCGGGACGTGTCCGACCCGGTCCAAGGCGAGATCGGCCGCCTGACCGCACCGTTCATCGGGAGCGCTCCCTCGTACGCAAGCGGGTGGTGGAGGGACGTGATGGGGGAGACGCGCCGTTTCGAGCCGGCTGGCGAGCACCACTCGCGGATTGAGCAGGTGGTCGATCAGGAAGGCCTCGTCGACCGGGTCGCGTCGACGAGCTACATCGCGAACCTGCCGGACGATCAGCGCCTCCCGCTCCTCGAGGAGATAGGCCGCCTCGTCGGCGTCGAGGGGACGGTCACGCTGCCGTACTCGACCGCTACGTACGCGTACCGGCGCCGCTGAGCCGTCTGAACCCAGCCATCCCGAGACCGGGATACCAGTCGAACGGCATGTGCCAGCGCGTCTCGAACCCGAGGCGACGGACCCGATCTTCCACGGCCGGCCACTCGCTTGCCGGGTCAGCCGTGCGGTGGTACTCGAGCAGCAACACGTCGACTTCCGTCCACAGCTCGGGCGTCGAGGCTGCGAACACCTCGTGCTCGGCGCCCTCGCAGTCGAGCTTCACGACTCGCACGCGGCCCGGAGCCTCGTCCATCAGCCGTTCGAAGGCTGTGACCGGCACCTCGACAGAGGTGCCGGGCTTCGGGAGCGAGGTTGATGCCTCGCACGAGGCGTCGTCGGTGCCGAAGAGCGTGATCTTGCCGTCGTGGGCACCGACCGCTTCGTTGCGCAGGCGGGCACGAACGCCGTTCTCCTCGATGTTGCGGCGGAGATACTCGAACGTGGTGGGGTTCGGCTCGACCGCCACGATGGTGGCCGCCGGCCAACGGCGCGAGAAGAGCACGGCCGACGACCCGATGTGCGCCCCGACGTCGAGGACGACGTCTCCCTCGCCGAGGTCGAGCCCGGCAAGATCCTCGCCACGAAGCCTGTAGACATCCTCGGCGAACATCTCGAAGATCGGCCACCATGCCGGGCGCGACGGCGGAGCGACGAGCGCCACTCCGTTGCGCAGCAGAGTGCGGATGTCGCCACCGGCGCGGATGCCCGCGCTCGAGAGGCTGAGGCGCGCGAGCACTCGGGGCCAGTTCGCAACCGATCGCGCCAGCCGGCGACCGAACGAGAGGAGGTTCGCAGGCGTGATGACGCCGATGACGGCTTCGCCGTCGCCGCCGATGGCAGCGCCTCGCGACGTGGCGTCTTCCTCGAGCACGGAGGGCGATGCTAGGGCCATGTCGCTGTTGCTCGTAGCCTGGAGGCGCCATGTTGACCGCCACCGACCTCGAGCTCGTCGTGGGAAGCCGCCAGCTGTTGCAGCCGGCGACGTTCCAGGTCGCGCCCGGCGACCGGATCGGACTCGTCGGTCGCAACGGCGCCGGCAAGACGACCCTCGCGAAAGTCCTGGCAGGTGAGGCATTGCCAAGAGCCGGAGTCGTCCGACGCTCGGGCCCGGTGGCGTACCTGCCGCAGGACCCGCGCACGGGGGACCTTTCGACCATCGCCAGGGATCGGGTTCTCGGAGCCCGGGACCTCGACACCGTCGTACGCCAGCTCGAGCACGCCCGCGAGAAGATGGGCTCGCCCGATGTGGAGCACCAGGAGGCTGCGCTGCGCCGGTACTCGCACCTCGAGGAGCGGTTCCAGTCCCTCGGCGGCTGGGCTGCAGAGGCGGAGGCCGCCTCGATCGCATCGTCCCTCGGCCTCCCCGAGCGCGTGCTCGCACAACCGCTCGGCACGCTGTCGGGCGGCCAACGAAGGCGGATCGAGCTCGCCCGTGTGCTCTTCTCCGGCGCACCCACCCTGATCCTGGACGAGCCGACGAACCACCTCGATGCCGACTCGATCATGTGGCTGCGGAGCTACCTGAGGACCCACGAGGGAGGGCTCATCGTCATCAGCCACGACACCGAGCTGCTCGAGGCAGTCGTGAACCGCGTGTACCTGCTCGACGAGTCGCGTGCCGAGCTCGACGTCTACCGGGTCGGGTGGAAGGCGTATCTCGAGCAGCGCGCCACGGACGAGCGACGCCGGCGCCGCGAGCGCGCGAACGCCGAACGGAAGGTGGTCGCGTTGCGCGCTCAGGCGGACCGCATGCGAGCCAAGGCCACGAAGGCCCGCATGGCTCACAACCTGGACCGCCGAGCGGCACGACTGGAGAGCGGGCTCGAGGCCGTGCAACATGCGTCGAAGGTGGCGAGGCTCCGGTTTCCCAAGCCGGCGCCCTGTGGTCGCACACCGCTCACCGCGGACTCGTTGTCGAAGTCGTACGGGTCGCTCGAAGTGTTCGCGGGGGTCGACCTCGCCATCGACCGGGGGAGCCGAGTCGTCGTGCTCGGGCTGAACGGCGCCGGAAAGACGACACTGCTCCGACTCCTCGCGGAAGTCGAGCAGCCGGACAGCGGTGCCGTGCTGCCCGGGCACGGGTTGAAGCTCGGCTACTACGCACAGGAGCACGAGACCCTTGACCCCGCCGCGAGCGTGTTCGAGAACGTCCGCCACGCGGCCCCGCTGTCCGTCACGGATGTGGAGGTGCGGCGGATCCTGGGATCGTTTCTCTTCGGTGGCGACAGGATCGACCAGCGGGCCGGGACTCTGTCGGGCGGCGAGAAGACGCGCCTCGCGCTCGCGACTCTGGTGGTGTCGTCGGCGAACGTGCTGCTCCTCGACGAGCCGACGAACAACCTCGACCCGGCCAGCCGTGAGGAGGTCCTGATCGCGCTCCAGACCTACGAGGGGGCGATCGTTCTCGTCACCCACGACCCAGGAGCCGTCGACGCTCTCTCGCCGGACCGTGTGGTGCTGATGCCGGACGGCGTCGAAGACAGTTGGAGCGACGACTTCAGCGAGCTGGTGTCGCTCGCCTGAGTCGGCAGCCGCACTGTGGCGGGGTCCTCAGCGGGCGCCTTTCCCGGTGCCCGAGCTGCGGCCCTCGATCGAGCTCCTGGGCTCCGTGAGAGCGCCCGAACCTTGGCTGCTGGAGGAGCTCCTGTCCTTGCTGTGAGCGGAGACCCCGCTTCCGGAAGAGCCGGAGCCCTTGCTCTTGGACGAGCCCGAGCCGGTGCCGCGGCGGGAGATCGACGCGTGGCCGGAACGGCTGCTGTGGCCGGACCTCGACCCGTTGCCGGCGTGGCCGGACCCCGAACCGCTGGCGCCGTGGCCGGGGTTCGTCGTCGTGGTGGTGGTGGAAGCTCCCGGGCCCTGCCCGTTCCGGCGGTCACCCGAGCGTCCCGTGTTCGTGTCGCGTGTCCGGCTCTGAGCCGGGTGGGTCCCGTGACCGCAGCCGTTGTCCGGGCGGCCGGGCGCCGTCCCGGTGGCGAGAACAGTCGTCGTCGTGCAACCCGGCGGCAGGCCACCGCCTGACGAGGAACCGGCGCCGAGCGGTCCTCCAGCAGGCGCCGGTCTGTGACCTTTCGCGCCGCTCGTTCCGCCGGGCACGTGGATCCCGATGGCACCGAGTGCCCGCGAGATCGTGTGCTGGATCGGGCCGGGAAGGCTGTCGGTGGCAGCAGCCGCGGCAGTCGCGCCACCGAGCAGGATCGCGAGGCTGAGCAGGATCTTGGCGATGCCGGTCGAGAGCGCCGTGCGAAGGCTATGACCTGGGCGCGTCGCGATCGGTGTCGTCCGGATCGTGGCGGCGACCGTGGCGGCGAGACCCTGAGGCATGGCCACCTCGGCCACGGCGAGGACGTCCTCGGTGCCTGCAGCCGGCCGCTGCACTTGCAGGGCAGCGAACAGTGCGGCGAGCTCGGCGTACGGCGTCGCACCGGTGGCGTGTCCGGCGTCCCCGATCGCTCCGCTGCTCAGCATGGCATCGATCGGGTCCTGGCGTCGTCCGCGCCGCAGGGTGGTCGGCTTGATCATGTCAACGACTCTTTCGAGATGTCGGCCATCGCGGTGATCCGTGCGGTGAGCGGGATCGGCCGGTCGCCCGTCTGAGCTGGTCGTAGAGCGGCATCGCGATCGGGTTCTGTCGCCCTCACCCGCGAAGCCAGGCGTCGCAACGCGCGGTGCTGGATGACCCGGACGGTGGCCGGGCGCCGTTCGAGCGCTGCGGCGACCTCTTCGACATCGAGACCGGCGACGACCCTCAGCAGGACCACCTCTGCCTGCTCCGGCGGCAGTGTCGAGGTCACGAAGGCGAGCGCTTCGCGGTTGGTGATCGCGTCGATCCCGGTCGACTCGACGTCGTCAGTGCCCGCCACGTCGGCGAAGGCCTCGAAGTCGACAGGGTCGGTGCGACGGCGTCGTTGGCGCTTCCAGTGGTCGTTGAGTGAGCGGCGGGCGACGAGGAAGACGAGTCCCCACCACTGGCGTTCCGTCCCCTCGAAGTTCGGGATCAGCCTGGCCAGCTGCAGCCACACGTCCGAGCAGAGGTCCTCGGCCTCCTGCGGCTCACGTGCCTTCAGGTATCGCAGCAGCGCAGGGCTCACGTCCTGGTAAAGGGCGACGACCGAGGGCTCCTCACCGCGGCGTGCCCCGGCCATGACCGCATCGAAGTGCTCGCCGATCCTCATCAGCCCGTTCGCCGGTGGTATGCGGTGCCTCCCACTGCCTCCATCGTGCCAGGTTCGGAGCGGTTGGGAGGTCTTGAGGCCTGCGGCTGCCCGGCACGCCCAGCGGAGAGCCACCGAGCGCGAGGATGCTCGGTGGGGCGCCGGAGCGCAGCAGGCCGTCCGTTCACCGGGGGCCAAGGCGCTCGATGAACGATGCGCCGGGCGAGCCCCGGTGCAGTATCGCTGTGGCACTTCCACTCCCTCGCAGGCTCCTTCCGGGGGCCTGGACCAGCCCTTCATCCGGTCCCCTTCGGATGCGACGTGCCTTCGGGGACGTCCATATGACCCCTTCGCTATGTCAATGGCGCGGGAGCGGGGCGGCGTTACAGCAACCCAGATGACAGAGCGAACATGTGTTCGTATAATCCGGGAGTGGCTGTCGCCTATCTCGCCACCCCCTCCGAGAGGAGGTTCGCCGCCGCATCGGCGGGTGCCCGCATCCCGGCGGGTGCCGCCGACCACCCCGGGACGAGGACCGCCGGCTCCCTCGGGACGAGGGTGGTCCCAGCCACCCGGCTTCTCACCGACGTCCTCCCGTACGGCGGACTGCAGCGCGGGACGACGACGATCGTGTCCCCGGGAGCTCCCGGTGTCGCCGGGGCGACCACGTTTGCCCTCGAGCTCCTCGCCGGGGTGTCGCTCGCCGGTCACTGGTGCGCGGCCGTCGGCCTCGCCAATCTCGGGGTTCTCGCAGCCGCCGAGCGAGGCATCTCGCTCGACCGGTTGCTGCTCGTGCCGTCCCCGGGCGGCCCGGGGCGCTGGCAGCAGGTCCTGGCCACGTTGTCCGACGGCGTGGAGGCGGTGCTGTTCTGCCCGCCGGCTCCAGTCCGGCCAGCCGATGCGAGGAAGTTGTCCGCACGCACGAAGGAGCGGCGATCGATTCTGATCGTGCTCGATCGGCACGCCCGTTGGAGCGAGCCCGTCGATCTCCGCTGCCAGATAAGAGCTTCCTCTTGGAACGGGCTCGGGGACGGTCACGGGCTCTTGTCGAACCGCTCGATGGAGATCGAGGTCAGTGGGCGCGGGGCGGCTGCTCGCCCGCGCCGGGCGGCGGTGACCCTTTCGCGGATGGGCCGGATCGCATGAAGCCGATGAGCCCGAGCCGGGCATGGCCGGAGGCAGACATGAGCCGGAGGCAGACATGAGCCGGACCGTCGTCGTGTGGTGCCCCGACTGGCCCCTCGTGGCGGCAGGGCTCGCGGGCGTGCCTGCAGCCGTGATGAAGGCGAACCGAGTCGTCGCCCGTTCGGCTACGGCGCGGACCGAGGGGGTGAAGCTGCGCCAGCGCCGGCGCGAGGCGGAGGCTTCCTGTCCGGGGCTCGAGATCGTGAAGGAGGACCCCGGTCGTGACGTGCGGGCCTTCGAGGCCGTCGTGTCAGCTGTCGCCCGCTTCACCCCGGAGATCGAGATCACCCGGCCCGGCGTCTGCTCACTGCCCGCTCGTGGCCCCGCCCGCTACTTCGGCGGTGAGGCGGCGCTCGCCACCCTGCTGGAACGAGCGGCCTCCGAGGCCGCTACCGCCATCGGCGGTCAGGCTGCACCGAGGGCGAGAGCAGGCATCGCGGACACCCCGTTCGCCGCTCGGCTCGCCGCCCGGAGCCGCGTGATCGTCCCGAGAGGAGCGACAGCGGCATGGCTCGCTCCCTTGCCGGTGAGCGTGCTCGGCAATGCGGCCCTCGAGGAGTTCCTCGGCCGGCTCGGGATACGGGA
Organism: Actinomycetes bacterium; assembly: GCA_021790615.1. Next base: position 17,758 of record JAJYGW010000159.1, read on the forward strand.
GCTCGGGCAATTCGCAGAGATGGACGAGGGAGTGGTCTCCGCCCGCCTCGGCGCCGAGGGAGCGACCGCTCACCGGCTTGCCCGCGGCTTCGACGGAGAGCGGCTCGTGCTCGGCGAGCCGCCGCCCGACCTCGAGGTCGTGCGCGAGCTCGAGGATCCGGTCGATCGGGTCGAGACCGTGGCCTTCGTCGCGTCCGGGTTGGCAGAGGAGCTCATGGCGAAGCTCCGCGCGCGCTCCCTCGCATGCACTCGGCTGCTCGTCGAAGCGTCGACGGAACACGCCGAGGAGCTGTCGCGGTGGTGGCGGGCAGACCGGCCGTTCACGCCGAAGGCGATGGTCGATCGGGTCAGATGGCAGCTCGAGGGATGGTTGACGGCACCGGCGGGAGCTCCGAGCGCAGGGATCACCTTGGTCCGGCTCGCGGCGGGCGAAGTCGGTCCGGACGCCGGCCGCCAGATCGGGTTCTTCGGCGAAGACACAGAAGTGAGCCAGCGCGTCGAGCGTGCCGTCGCTCGTGTCCAGGGGCTCCTCGGGCACGAATCGATCGGGACGGCCGTCCTCTCGGGCGGGCGCGGTCCGCTCGAGCAGGTGCGTGTCGTCCCGTGGGGGGAGCCACGCACACCTGATCCGCGTGTGGAGCACCCGTGGCCGGGGAAACTGCCGTCACCTGCTCCGACGGTCGTCTACCAGGACCCGATCGAGGTCTCGCTCCGGGACGGCACCGGGCAGCCGGTGGAGGTGAGCGGCCGGGGACGGCTCAGCAGCCCGCCGTCCCGTCTCTTCCTCGGGCCTGGTCGCGAGCAAGCGGTGACCGGCTGGGCCGGTCCCTGGCCGGTCGACGAGCGGTGGTGGGACCCTTCGCATCACCGCCGTAGTGCCAGGATGCAGGTCGTGCTCGGCGACGGCTCGGCACACGTCCTCGTGCTCGAGCGAGGGCGCTGGTCGGTGGAAGCGAGCTACGACTGAGCGACCGTGCACGCGGGAGCGTCCGCGGGTAATCCTAGAGTTGCGACCTGAGACCTGCGAGGTAGCAAATGGCGCAACGAGACGACTGGGCATGGAGACCCGACAGCGCCGTCGACAAGGCCGCCTCGGGGGACGGATCCTGGTCCTTCGGCGTCGACCCCGAACGAACCCCTCGGAGGGGCTCACGCCTCCGCATCTGGCGAGACTGGCGCAGCCTCGACCCGATCAGGCTGGGCGTCCTGGCCGCCGCCGCCGCCATCGTGCTGTTCGGAAGCGGCGCGGCGCTCGCTCTCACCCTCGACGCGGACGCCGGCGGCTTGCATGCCAACAGAGCAGGCCTCGAAGCCGTCTCGCCGCCCTCCGGCGTCCTGAGCGCCGCCAGGGCGCGCACCATCGCCCATCAGGTAGACCCGGCCGTCGTCGACATCAACGCCGTCATCGAGACCCCCTCGGGCGCCGCCCACGTCGCCGGCACAGGGATGATCCTCTCCGCCAGCGGCTACATCGTCACGAACAACCATGTCATCGAGAACGCCAAGACCATCCGTGTGACGGTTCGCGGTGGACGTCAAGAGTTTCTCGCCACCTTCGTCGGCGCCGACCCGCGCGAGGACATCGCGCTCATCAAGGTGACGTCGAGCTGGCCGCTCCCGACGGTGCACCTCGGAGACTCCTCCCGGATCTCGGTCGGGTCCGCCGTGCTGGCGTTCGGGAACTCCCTCGGGCTCGGTGGTGAAGCTGCCGTCACGAGCGGCGCTGTCTCGGCCCTCAACCGCTCGATCACCGCCACGAGCGAGACGGGAGCTGATACCGAGCACCTGAACGGCATGATCGAGACCGACGCACCGATCGCGCCCGGCAACTCGGGCGGCCCCCTCGTCGATTCACGGGGCCTCGTCGTCGGCATGAACACGGCGGCCGCTTCCGGGGACGGTGCGGCCGGGTCGCCGGTTGCGTTCGCTCTGCCGATCAACCGGATCGCGGCGGTCGCCCGCCGGATCGAGTCCGGCGCTCGAGGGGGCGGCATCGTGATCGGTCGTTCCGCCTATCTCGGGATCGAGGGGACCTCGATACGCCTCGACGGCTTGCACCCGCGTGGAGCTGTGAACATCGTGCAGGTGGAGCCCGCGACACCCGCTTCGGGCGCCGGGCTTGAGCCGGGCGACGTCATCGTCGGGTTCGCCGGGCGAGACGTCACCTCGATGACCGCCCTGTCCCATCTCATCTCGAGGCTCCATCCGGGGGACTGGGTGAAGGTCGTCTTCGAGGCTGGCGGTGCCAGCCGGGCGGTCATGGTCCGGCTGGTGCCGGGACCCGCCGCCTGAGCCCGACCTGAGCCCGAGCGCGTCGGGGCCACGCGGGTACTCCCGGTTGTGATCCAGCAAGCTCCCAGAAATCTCTCAGGATTTCCTGCGACACTTGAGACATGAACACCACCCACGCGTCCGCGGTCACCGCATCCGTGGCGTCCGGGTCGGGCGCGGGCGCCGCCGGACAGCCCGGGCGGAGAGTGCTGGTCGTCGACGACGAGGAATCGATCACCGAGCTCGTCGCGATGGCACTCCGGTACGAGGGCTTCTCCGTCGAGACAGCGGACTCGGGTTACAAAGCCCTTTCCCTCCTCGACTCGTTCCGCCCCGAGCTCGTCATCCTCGACGTCATGCTGCCCGACGTCGACGGCTTCAACGTGGCCGAACGGGTGCGTCGTGAGCGCCGTGACGTCCCGGTGCTCTTCCTCACCGCCCGCGACGCCACCGAGGACAAGGTGCGGGGGCTCACGATCGGTGGTGACGACTACGTCACGAAGCCCTTCAGCGTCGCCGAGCTCGTCGCCCGCGTGCACGCGGTCCTGAGGCGCACCGCGGGGGGGATCGAGGGCGACCGGCTCGTCCTGGCAGATCTCGAGATGGACGACGACGCCCACGAGGTCCGGCGGGCAGGGCGCCTCGTCGACCTCACGGCGACGGAGTACCGCTTGCTCCGGTACCTGCTCGTGAACGCCCGGCGCGTGCTCACGAGGGCACAGCTGCTCGACCATGTGTGGAGCTACGACTTCGGCGGCGACGCAGGAGTGCTCGAGACGTACATCTCCTATCTGCGGAAGAAGGTCGACTTCGTCGAGCCCCACCTCATCCACACCGTGCGGGGTGTCGGCTACGTGCTGCGCCCGCCCCGCGACTGACGAGGTACGCGGATGGCGATCCGCACCCGGATCCTCATCGTCGTCCTCGCGCTCGTCTTCATCGCCCTCACGATCCTGAGCGGCGTCTCGTACGTCGTGGTACGCCGGTCCCTCATCTCCTCGGCCGACTCCCAGCTGCAGACCGCGAGCGGCAAGTTCCTGGGCGCGCTCAACAGCTTCACGCCCGGGTCCGGCTGCTACGGACTACCGGTCAACTCGTTCGGCACGCTCTATTACAAGAGCGGCCAGGCCACGCGCGTCTCGGTGTCGTGCCCCTCTCCGGGCGCGCCCGCGACCGTGGCCGCCCCGTTCAAGCGCCTCCCTTCGGGCGTCGTCGCCTCGGTGCTCTCCTCGAGCTCGCCGGTCTACGAAACAGTGAGCGCCCCCTCGGGCGACGTCTTCCGCTTGGAGGCGCAGCAGGCGTACATCCGCGCACTGAACCTCCACCTGATCTTCGTGGTCGGCGAGCCCCTGAGACCGGTGCTGACGACACTGCGCGACGTCATCCTGCTCGACCTCCTCGTCGGGTCGGTCATCCTCGTCGCGGCTGGGACAGCGGCGTACTTCCTCGTGCAGCTCGGGATGCGCCCACTCGAGAAGATGTCCGAGACGGCAGGCGAGATCGCAGCGGGCGACCTGTCGCGACGCGTCGAGAACGCCAACCTGCGCACCGAGGTCGGCGAGCTCGGCGTCGCCCTCAACGTCATGCTCTCGCGGATCGAGGACGCGTTCCGGGGCAAGGAGGCGTCCGAGGAGCAGTTGCGGCGTTTCGTGGCGGATGCCTCGCACGAGCTGCGCACGCCGTTGACGTCGATCCGCGGTTACGCCGAGCTCTTCCGTGACGGCGGGACAGCGCGGCCCGAGGATCTCGCCGCAGCGCTCAGGCGGATCGAGAGCGAGTCCGCCCGCATGTCCGGCCTCGTCGAGGACCTGTTCCTCCTCGCCCGGCTCGACCAGGGCCGCCCTCTCGACCGGGCGCCCGTCGACCTGGCGACGATCGCGGAGGACGCCGTCGGCGATGCCCGCGTGGTCGCACCGGACAGGGCGATCACGCTGTCGTCGGGGCGCGACCCTGACGACCTCGTCGCGATCGGCGACGAGCAGCGGCTGCGACAGGTCGTCGCCAACCTCGTGTCGAACGCGCTCGCACACACACCGCCGGGCTCGCCCGTGGAGGTGACCGTCGGGCGAGACGGGCCGCTCGTGCGGCTCGCGGTGGTCGATCACGGGCCGGGAGTGGCGGAGTCGGACCGGGCGAGGATCTTCGATCGCTTCTGGCGGGCGGACGAGTCGCGGCACCGTTCACAGGGCGGGAGCGGGCTCGGGCTCTCCATCGTGGCGGCCGTCGTCGCGGCACATGGCGGCCGTGTCTTCGTGACCGGCACGGCTGGTGGAGGCGCCACTTTCGTTGTGGATCTTCCCGCGGCCGTGACGGAGCCCCCCGGTGTGGAGGACGAGCCGGGCACGATGTGGGAGGGCGCGCCGCCAGAGCCCGTCGAAGTCCCGACTCATCGGCAAGAATGAGGGCGTGAGCGCGGGGGAGCACGACGTACGGCCCTGGGGGAGCTACACCGTCCTCGACGACGCGACCGGCCACAAGGTCAAGCGGATCATCGTCAGCCCGGGTCGCCGGCTGAGCTACCAGTCGCACTCGAAGCGATCCGAGCATTGGTTCGTCGTGTCCGGGGTGGGCGAGGTCACCCTGGACGGCACTCTTCAACCAGTCGAAGCAGGCAGCGCCGTCGACGTCGGTCTCGGCACCCCGCACAGGATCGCCAACACCGGCGAGGAGCCGCTCGTGTTCATCGAGGTCCAGCACGGCGAGTACTTCGGCGAGGACGACATCGTTCGTCTCGAGGATGATTTCGGCAGGTTGCCATGACCGACACGATCGTCCCCGGGTTGCAGCTGCACCTCCCGCCGGCATAGCGCGCCCGGAACTGCGCCGCTCGGAGCGACTGAGGCGAACATACGTTCGCACCACGCGACTAGTCTCGCTCGGGTGCGGTACGCCGAGCTCCACTGCCACTCGAGCTTCAGCTTCCTCGACGGCGCTTCGCACCCCGAAGAGCTCGTCACAGAAGCCTCCCACCTCGGCCTCGAAGCCCTCGCCCTCACGGACCACGAAGGGTTGTACGGAGTGGTGCGCTTCTTCGAGGCTGCCCGGGAGATGGGGGTCCGGACCGTCTACGGCGCCGAGATCGCCCTCGCCGGCACCGGGCCTGCCCCGGTTCCCTCGGCGCCGAGGACCCGCGTACCGGATCCCGCGGGGCAGCATCTCGTCCTGCTCGCCCGTGACCCCGATGGGTACGGACGCCTCGCGCGAGCCCTCAGCGAGGCCCACCTCGCAGGGGGCGAGAAGCTCCGCCCGGCCCACCACTTGGAGCGCCTCGCCGAGCTCGCCGGGGGTCATCTCGCCGTCCTGACCGGCTGCAGGAAGGGCGCCGTCCCCCGCCTGCTCGTCGATGAGGGTCCAGCGGCGGCAGCGCGCGAGCTCGACCGGCTCGTGCGGATCTTCGTTCGCGACCACGTCGTGGCCGAGCTGTGGGACCACGGAGATCCCGTCGACGGCGCCCGCAACGACGCCCTCGCCGAGCTGGCCGCCCGCCGGGACGTTCCCGTCGTCGCAACGAACGTCGTCCATTACGCCCGGCCTGCCGACCGGCGCCTCGCGACCGTCGTGGCCGCCATCCGGTCCGGGCACTCGCTCGACGATCTCGACGGCTGGCTGCCCGCCGGGGCGTCCGCCCATCTGAGGTCGGGGGCGGAGCAGGCGAGGCGTTTCGCCCGGTATCCCGGCGCGGTCGAGCTCGCCGCCGAGCTCGGGGCGGCGTGCGCGTTCGACCTGAAGCTCGTCGCGCCGAAGCTGCCTGACTTCCCGGTCCCGGACGGGCACACCGAGATGAGCTTCCTGCGGGCACTCGTCGAGGAGCGGGCACCCCGGCGGTACGGGACCCGTGATGCCGAGGAGATCGCCGGTGCCTGGCAACAGCTCGACCACGAGCTCGCCATGATCGAGCAGCTCGGCTTCGCCGGCTACTTCCTCATCGTCTTCGACATCGTCGAGTTCTGCCGTCGCAACGGGATCTACTGCCAGGGTCGCGGGTCAGCCGCTTCGTCGGCGGTCTGCTACGTCCTCGGGATCACGAACGCGGACGCCGTCCGGCTCGGGCTGTTGTTCGAGCGCTTCCTCTCGCCCGAGCGCGACGGGCCACCCGACATCGACGTCGACATCGAGAGCAGCCGCCGGGAGGAGGTGATCCAGTACGTCTACGGCCGGTATGGCCGGGAGTGCGCCGCGCTCGTAGCCGTGACGGTGACGTACCGGGCGCGCTCGGCCGTCCGCGACGCCGGCAAGGCGTTCGGGCATCCGCAGGGCCAGGTGGACCGGTGGGCGAAGCAGATCGAGCAGTGGGGATCGCTCGGCGGTCGGCGTGCGATCGCGGGCGATCGGAGCGGGCACTGGTCGTGGTGGTCGGGCGCAGTGGCAAAGGAGCTCGTGGTCCGCCGCGAAGCCGGCAAGCCCGCCCGCCCCGGCCGCGACGACGTCGCCCGTGAGCCCGCCCGCCCCGGCCGCGACGACGTCGCCCGTGAGCCCGCCCGCCCCGGCCGCGACGACGTCGCCCGTGAGCCGCTCGGCCCGGACGACACGTTGGCCGGCACGGGCATCCCGGCCCCAGTGCTCGCTGCGGCGATCGAGCTCGAAGGCTTTCCCCGCCACCTCGGGATCCATCCGGGAGGCATGGTGATCTGCGATCGCCCCGTGTCCGAGGTCTGCCCGGTCGAGTGGGCCAGGATGGAGAACCGCAGCGTGCTCCAGTGGGACAAGGACGACTGCGCCGTCGTCGGCCTCGTGAAGTTCGACCTGCTCGGGCTCGGGATGCTCGAAGCCCTGCACCGGGCGATCGATCTCGTGCGGGCCTACCACGGCGTCGCGCTCGACATAGCGACGATCCCACAGGACGGCGGCGTCTACGAGATGCTCTCGCGAGGCGACTCCGTCGGCGTCTTCCAGGTGGAGAGCCGTGCCCAGATGGCGACGCTCCCGCGATTGCAGCCGAAGACCTTCTACGACCTCGTCGTCGAAGTCGCCCTCATCCGGCCCGGACCGATCCAGGGTGGCTCCGTGCACCCCTACATCCGCCGGCGCAACGGTCTCGAGCCGGTCACCTACCTCCACCCGGTGCTCGAGCGGAGCCTGAAGAAGACGCTCGGCGTCCCGCTGTTCCAGGAGCAGCTCATGGAGATGGCGATCGACGCCGCCGGGTTCAGCGCGGCGGAGGCCGATCAGCTCCGCCAGGCCATGGGTGCGAAACGCTCCGCCGCCCGCATGGAACGCCTCCGCGAACGGCTCTTCTGTGGGATGGCGGATCGCGGCATCACCGGCCAGATCGCCGAGGAGATCTGGGAGAAGCTGCGAGCTTTCGCCAACTTCGGGTTTCCCGAGAGCCACTCCGTCTCGTTCGCCTACCTCGTGTACGTGAGCGCATGGCTGAAGCTGCACTACCCGGCTGGGTACCTTGCGGCGTTGCTGAACTCCCAGCCCATGGGGTTCTGGGCACCGCACAGCCTCGTCGCCGACGCCCGGCGGCACGGCGTCGTCGTGCGCGGGCCGGAGGTGAACCGGAGCGAAGCGGGCGCCTCCCTCGAGCCGGTCGAGCCCGGCCGTCCGGAGCCCGCCGTGCGGCTCGGGATCGCCTCGGTGAAGGGGATCGGGCCGGATCTGGCAGACCGGATCGCAAAGGGTCGGCCCTATGACGGCCTGGAGGACCTGGCAAGGCGCTCGGGTGCGGGGCGCACGGTGCTCGAGGCGCTCTCGACGGCGGGCGCCATCGTCGGTCTGACCCGCCGGGAAGCTTTGTGGATCTCCGGTGCCGCCGCCCAGTCCCGCCCCGACCGGCTGCCAGGGACGGTCGTCGGGACGATCCCGCCGCCGCTCCCGGACATGACGCCGTTCGAGGAGCTGTCGGCCGACCTGTCGACGCTTGGCCTGTCGACCGGGACGCCGCCGATGGCGTTCATCCGCCCGGCGCTGGCCGTCCGCGGCGTCGTGTCGGTCGCCTCGCTCCTCGAGGTCGAGGACGGCGGGCGGGTGACGGTCGCCGGGATCGTGACGCATCGGCAGCGGCCGGCGACGGCAGGAGGGGTGACCTTCCTCAACATCGAGGACGAGACCGGCCTCGTGAACGTGATCTGCTCGACCGGGCTCTGGGTGCGCTACCGGAGGGTCGCCCGTTCTGCCGTCGTCATGCTCGTTCGGGGGCGGCTCGAGCGGGCGGACGGCGGGAACCGGTCGGCGCTGTCCTCGGCCAACCTCGTGGCCGAGCACTTGGAGGCTGTCGACTTCCCGGCCGTGGCCGAGTCGGTGAGATCGCGGGACTTCCACTGACCGACGAGGGGCCCTGGCCTACCGAGGCCGCGGTCCGGCTCGTGCACGCGAGCACTAATCTGGATGAAGGAAGCGACAGCGGAGATGACGGCTTCCTCCGCTGCAGGGAAAGGCCCTCGTCACATGCACGCCTTCTATCGCGGGCTCGGCCGCTTCACGGTCAAGTTCCGATTCGTGATCGTCCTCGTCTGGATCTTCGCGGCGGTGGCGATGGTGCGCGCCATGCCGTCGCTCTCGAGCCAGGTCAACAACCAGAACACTGCCTTCCTGCCGTCGGGCTCGCCTGACATGCAAGCCGCCCGCCTTGCGGCGCCGTTGCTCGGCAAGGCGAACGCCGAGCCGGTGACGATCGTTGCCGCCCGCGAGGGCGGCACGCTCACCTCGGCGGACATGGCCGCCATCCAGCGCGACGCGAAGCTCGTGAAGGGGACGGCGGGAGTCCTGCGCGTGGAGTTCTACGGCGAGGCGCCGAGCCACAAGGCGGTCCTGCTGACCGCCATGTCGACCTCGGCCAGCTTCGACCCGCAGAAGGCGAAGACCCTGGTCTTCTCGATCATCGACACGTTCCAGAAGGCGAGGGCGCCGGCGGGGCTGCACTTCTACGTCACCGGGCAGGTAGCGGACGGCGTCTACCAGAACCAGCAGTCGAAGACGACCGGCAACGCCACCCAGGGGCTCTCGAACCTCTTCAGCATC
>JAJYGW010000316.1 GCA_021790615.1 Actinomycetes bacterium
CGACGGAGCGACGGGGCAGGCACGAGGTGACCGGCTTCGATGCCGTGCTCGTCGACGCGGTTGGGACCGCCCGGCGCCGGGTCACCGGTCTCGGGGCGACCCGGTTCGGGGTGCGACCGGTGGTCGAGGCGCTGTCGGCGGCACTGCCGGCCGGCGGTGGCGGCGCCGAGCTCGAAACGACCCGCTCCTCCGCCGAACGCCTCCGCTCCGGAGCGTCGTTGCTCCGCCCGTACATGGCCGGCGACGACCTGCGGCGGGTGCACTGGCCGACGACGGCCCGGATCGGCGACATCATGGTGCGCGAGGGCGGCGATCGCGACCGGCAGACGACGTCCGGGGTCACCGTCGTCCTGTCCTCCAACCTGGCTGCCGGCGGCGACCAGGGAGCAGAGAGCGAACGTTTCGAGCACGCCGTGCGCATCGCCGCCAGCCTGTTGACGGCGGCGGCGCGCGAAGGCATGTTTCGCCTCGTCATCCCCGGTGGCACCGACACTGGGGATGGCACCGGCGTACGGGACCTCGATTCAGTGCTCGAGGCCCTCACGGAGGTGCGTGGCGCCCCGATCGGGCGATCGAAGCAATTGCAGGTCGCTTCGATCCAGCGATCGGCGGTCGAGGAGCGGGTCGTCATCTTCGTCGTCGCCACCGCCACCGAACAGACCGTGCCCTTGCTGCTCGGCGCCGAGCCCGAGGCGCTCGTGCCTCCCTCGTCGCCCGTCGTCGTGATCTGCGCCGGTTCCCCCGAGAGCAGCCTCGAGCCGGTCAGCCGGCGCCATCTCGTTGTCCGCAGTGCCGTCGGCGACTCCCTCGAAGAGCTCTGGACGGCCGGAGAAGCCGCCCTGGCAAGGGCATGAAGCGGTGAGCACGCTCGCCACCTCGAGCGCCGGCCGCGACGGCCAGCGGCGCACCGCCCCCCTCCCGTGGGTGCTCCTCACCCTGACGGACCTCCTCGCCATCGCCACGCTGGCCCGTTGCTTCACCGGGGCGGGAGAGCTCGCGCTCGCTCTGCCGGTCTGCGGCCTCGTTCACGTGCTGGCCGGTGGCGGGCGCCGGTTGGGGGCGCGGCTCGCGAGGCGCCCGGAAGGCGCACCCGGTAGAGCCTTGGCGTTCAGCTCCGCGGGCTGGCTGCTCGCTCTCGTCGTCGCCTTCGTGCTCCCGCTCGCCGGACTCGAGTGGCACACCTTCACCGACGGCCTTCCGCTCGGGCGGACCTGGCGAGTTGCCGACGGCCAGCTGTCGGTGGCGTGGTCGATCTTCTCGAACAAGATCGCACCGGTCGTGGAAGCTTCCGGTCTGGTGCTCGTCACAGGATGGGCGGCCGGCGCCATGGCGCTCGCCTCTGAGGTCCTCTACGCCGATGCGGGGCTTCCCGCCATCCTCGCCCTCGTCCCCGCCTTCGATGTGGTCGTGTTCACGGGCACGCTCGGCACGTCGACCGGTCGTGCGGTCGAGCTCGCAGCGATCGCCGCCAGCGCGCTCGGTTTCCTCGTCACCGCGCAGGCGGACAGGCGAGGCGGCCGGACGGTCGTGGTGGCGCGGGCAGCCGGCGCACCGGCACGCGCAGCGAGGAACCTTCCACAGAGCGGAGCCACGCGCGGTGCCGCGCGGAGACTTGCCATCCCTGGAGTGACCCTGGCGGCGGCCATCGCGGCGGGCGTGATCGGTCCAGCGATCCCGGGTGCGACGAGTGCACCGCTGATCGCGTGGCACGGGATCGCGGCCGGACGCCACGGAACGGGTCCCGGCGGCAGCGGCGGCGGTGCTCCGAACAAGACGATCGTGAGCGACCTCGTGCAGGTGGCGGAGCAGGAAGTCCAGAACTCCGGTGCGCTCCTGTTCACCGTGCACAGCTCACTGCGCCTGCGCGAGACGCTCGTCACCCTCGACAAGTTCAACGGCAACGCCTGGTCCGCCGTGACAGGCTCCGGGCACGGCACGTCGTCGGTCCCGCAGTTCACGACGTCGCTCTCCTCCCTCGACCGCGACCCGCCGCCGGCCTTCGAGCTCCCGAACGGCTCTCAGGTCGTGGAGCAGTCGATCGAGATCTCGAGCCTCGGGGGTCAGTGGCTCCCCACTCCCGGCGTGACGAGCGCGATCGACGGCGTGAGCGGCATCTCCCGCCTCGGCGCCAACGGCCCTCTCGCGTCACTCGCTCCGCTCAGCGCGAACTTCACCTACGGCGTGAAGGCCACGATCCCGCCGACCTCCGCCCCGCTCCTCGAAGCTGCCGACATCGTGGCGGCCGACACGACGATCGGCACGCCGGCTGTCGACCTGGAGCTGCCGAGGCCGGTACCGGCGCCGATCGAGCGACTCGCCCACTCCATCGTCGCCGGCGTGGCGAACCCGTACCAGATGGCGGTGAAGATCCAGGACTACTTCCTGTCCGGGCACGGCTTCACCTACAAGCTGCCGACCTTCCAGCCGGGCGGTGCGATCGCGGACACGAGCCAGACATACCGGGCGCTCGAAGCGTTCCTGTTCGGGTCGAGGACCGGCTACTGCCAGCAGTTCGCGACGGCCTTTGCCGTCCTTGCCCGCGTCGAGGGACTGCCCACCCGCATCGCGGTCGGCTTCCTCCCCGGCAAGCAGGTGAAGAAGAACGAGTACATCGTGACCGGGGCGCAGGTGCACGCCTGGCCGGAGGTGTTCATCCCGCCCTACGGGTGGGTCACCTTCGAGCCCACCCCGGGTGCGAGCATCCCGACGAAACACGGCGAGACGACCACGACGATCGCCGCCCAGCGGCACCTCGGCGGCACGACGGGCACGACGCTCCCCCACGGGATCCGGTCCAACTTCCGGCTCATCGGCGGCCGGGGTGGCCCAGCCGGGAAGCACGGGACCACGCACCTCACGGCGCCTGCACGGGCGGCACAGTCCGGCTCGAGCGGAGCTGCCGACCTGCTCTTCGCGCTGCTCCTGTTCGCGCTCGCCTGGCTCGTCGGCGTGCCGACCTGGCGCGTCCTGCGACGCCGTCGCGATCGGCGAGATCCGCGCCGTTCGACCGTGGAGGCGTGGCGGTCGGCGACCTGGCTTCTCGCCGCGGCCGGTGCACACCGGCGACGGGCGGAGACCCACCTCGAGTTCGTGGACCGAGTGCGTCGTCTCGGCGTGCTCACACGAGATGCGGACGATGCGCTCGAGCGACTGGCGAGGAGGATGGACCGCGCCCTCTACGGCCCCCCTGCGGCCGGCGGAGCAGCAGCGCCGGATGCCCTGGCCGCCTGGGCTGACTCGGCGGCGATCCGCCGTTCTGCTCGTCGCCGAATCGCCTGGTGGCAGCAGCTGACGCTTCTCGTCGACCCCCGGGACCTCGTGAGCTCACCCTGAGCGTGTCCCGGGCGCGACCCCGCGCCATTCAGCTATAGGGTGCTCCAATGGCCGATCAGGCGCGCTTTGCCGAGGACACCGAGCAGTTCATGAACTCGCTGTACTCGGCCGCGCTCCGCATGACCCGGAACCGGGCGGACGCGGAGGACCTCGTCCAGGAGACATACCTGAAGGCGTATCGGGCGTATGGCTCTTTCAAGGCGGGCACCAACCTGAAGGCCTGGTTGTACCGCATCCTCACCAACACCTTCATCAACCAGTACCGGGCGAAGCGGCGCCATCCCGACGAGACCGATCTCGAGGAGATCGAGGACTTCTACCTGTTCCGCCGCCTCGGCGGCCTGGAGGCTGCAGCTGCCGGCCGTAGCGCCGAGGACGAGGTCCTCGAGAGCTTCACGGACGAGGACGTGAAGCAGGCGATCGAGTCGCTTCCCGAGAACTTCCGGATCACGGTGCTGCTGTCTGACGTCGAGGGTTTCTCCTACAAGGAGATCGCTGAGATCACTGATGTCCCGATCGGCACGGTCATGAGTCGCCTGCACCGGGGAAGAAGGGCGCTCCAGAAGGCGTTGCACGAATTCGGCGAGCAGCACGGACTTGTCGGGGCGAAGTCCGGATGAGCCGGAGACCGGGGATGACGCGAGACGAACAACAGGACGAGCTGGATTGCCGGGAGGCGCTCCACCGCATCTATCACTTCCTCGACGGCGAGCTGACCGCCGACCGGCGGGTCGAGATCGAGGCGCACCTGAACGGTTGCTCCCCGTGCCTGAGCATGTTCGGGTTCGAGGCAGAGCTGCGCAAGGTCGTCGCGTGCAGGTGCCAGGAGGTCGCGCCTACCGAGCTGAGGGATCGGATCGCGCAGGCGATCAACCACGAGCACGATCAGGCGGCCACGTAGGCGGTGGCCTACGACCCGGTCGACTGGTCGGTCGCCGAACGCGTCGCGGTGCGCGTCGCCCGCCGGGCTGCACCCCTTGTCGATCCTCGGACGAACGACCTGTTGCACGCAGACTTCGGCGACCTGACGCCCATTGCGGAGGGGCTCGTGACCGAGACGACGGGTCTCACGAGCCTCGAAGGTCCCGCCAAGGCCGAGGTGACCGACCGTGCCGGATGGATCCGGGCCAACCTCCGTTCCTTCCAACGCCTCATCGGTCCGCTTCTCGAACGGGCGGAGCGTGACGGCAGGGGTCCGCTCGGGCGGGCCATGCCGGAGCCGCTCGCCCGCGCCGCCCGGGCTGTCGCCGGTGCCGAGCTCGGAGCGGTGCTCGGCTGGATGTCGACACGGGTGCTCGGGCAATACGACCTGCTCCTCACAGAGGATGCCGACACACCGGGCGACGTCGTGTACTACGTGGGCCCGAACGTCATCTCGCTCGAGCGTCGCCACGGGTTCCCGCCGAATGAGTTCCGGCTCTGGATCGCCATCCACGAGCTGACGCACCGAGCGCAGTTCACCGGCGTCCCCTGGATGCGCCAGCACTTCCTCGGCCTCGTCGACAAGGGCGTGTCGATCGCGGCGCCGGACCCGAAGACACTCGCCGCCGCGCTCGCACGCATGGCCGGCGAGATCCGTGCGGGGCGCAACCCCATCGCGGAGTCAGGTCTCGTCGGGGCGCTCGCGACGCCTGAGCAGGCTGCGGTCCTGCGCCAGATCCAGGCATTGATGAGCTTGCTCGAGGGCCATGGCGACATCGTGATGAACAGGGCCGCGGCCGACCGCATCCCTGGCGCCAAGCGGTTCGCGGAGACTCTGCAGGCACGTCGCGAGTCGTCGAGCGGCGTCACGAGGCTCCTGCAGCAGCTCATCGGCATGGAGGCCAAGATGAGGCAGTACAAGGAGGGCGAGCGTTTCGTCGAGGCCGTCGAGGCCGAGGATCCCGGCCTGCTCGCGCTCGTGTGGGAGGACCCTCAGTACCTGCCGAGCCTGGACGAGGTGCGCGACCCGCCGCGCTGGATCGATCGCGTCGGGGGCCGGTCGCTCGAGATCGCCTGATGCGTACCGGCGCTCCGGCCCTGCGGTTGGTGCGTCGAGGAGAGGCACCAACGCGGGATCTCGCGCGACGCCTGCTCGAACGCTGCAGCTTCCCGCCGACGGAGGCCGGCGAGGGGAACCCCCGGCCGGTGGCCGTCGCCTGTGCCGTCTCGGGCGGTGCCGATTCGCTCGCGCTCCTCGTCCTCGCGCTCGAGGCAGGCTTGCGTCCAGTCGCCTACCACGTCGACCACGGTTTGCGCCCCGGTTCGGCTGACGAGATCTCGGTCGTTCAGGAGGCCGCCCGCCGGCTCAACCAGTCCGCTCCGGCGGACCGGCAGATCGAGACCTGCTCGCTCAGCGTCGACGTCACGCCTGGGCCGAACCTCGAGGCAAGGGCGCGGGAGGCGCGCTTCGCCGTGCTCCCGCCCGCCATCGCGACGGGACACACTGCGGACGACCAGGCGGAGACAGTCCTGATCAACCTCCTGCGGGGTGCGTCGGGCTCCGGACTGGCCGGCATGGCGGCGGGGCCACGCCACCCGATCCTCGGCGTCCGCCGTTCGGAGACGAGAGCAGTCTGTCGTGAGGCAGGACTCGAGTGGTTGGAGGATCCGAGCAATTCGGACCTCGGACCGCTGCGCAACCGGGTGCGCCATGAGCTCCTGCCGCGCCTGAACGAGCTGTCGGGGCGGGACCTCGTGCCGGTGCTGTGCAGGCAGGCCGAGCTCCTC
>JAJYGW010000141.1 GCA_021790615.1 Actinomycetes bacterium
GGGAGGGACCGGCCTCCACCCTCGCGGCGATGGAGGCAGCCCTCGCCGCGGGGGCCGACGTGCTGGAACTGGATGTCCACGCGAGTGCGGACGGTGCCCTGGTGTGCTGCCACGACGACACGGTGGACGCCACGACCGACGGTCGTGGACCGATCGCAGCGCACGCACTCGCGGAGCTGGAGCGTCTGGACGCCGCGTACTCCTTCGTGCCCGGGGTCGGGAGTCGACCCGGCGGGCCGGCGAGCGACTATCCGCTTCGCGGCCGCGCACCGACGGATCCGCGCTATCGGATCCCCACGCTCGAGGCGGTCATCAGCGCGTTCCCGACCGCCCTGCTGAATCTCGACATCAAGGCCGGCCCGCCCGAGGTCCCCGCGTTCGAGCACCGGCTCGTACAGCTCCTCCGCACCCACGGTCGAGGGGCCGAGACGATCGTGGCCTCCTTCCGGGAGGATCGCCTCGCCCGCTTCCGGGCGGCAGGGCCGGAGGTCGCGACCGCAGCGTCACCTGCGGAGATCGCCGCCTTCGTCCAGGCGGTCCGCCAGGGTGCGACCCCACCGCCGTCCCGCGCCACCTGCCTCCAGATCCCGTCCACCTTCGCCGGGTTGGCCCTGGTCGACGGCGAGCTCGTCGAGGCGGCGCACATGGCGGGCCTCGCGGTGCACGTCTGGACGGTCGACGATCCCGCCGAGATGGCCGACCTCGTGGGGCTGGGTGTCGACGGCATCATGTCCGACCTCCCGACGGCGCTGGTCGGCGTGCTCCGCTCACTTCGGTCTCGCTGGGTCCGCGGGGCCGTATGAGCGCGGCGCCACGTCCGAAGGGTCACGAGCGGGGCGTCGAGCCCGAGGCGGGCGCCGCGATGCGGGTCTCGGACGTCGAGCGGGAGGTGATGCTGGGCCGGCTCCGGGAGCACACGATTGCGGGGCGGCTCTCCACCGAGGAGCTCGGGCAACGGAGCGAGGCAGTCCTCGCGGCGCGCACCCGAGGTGAGCTCGAGGCTACGGTCGTCGACCTCCCGAGCACCGAGCCTTCCACACCTGCGGCGTTGCCGGCATCACGCCCAGGATCGGGCGGCGGGGGCCGCAGCTGGTCGATCGGCGTGATGAGCTGTTCCAGTCTCCGTGGGCGGTGGCGTCCGCGGGACACGATCTGGGCGGTTGCCGTGATGGGCTCGTGCACGGTCGACCTCCGTGAGGCGCTCGTCGCGGGCGCGGAGGTCACGATTCGAGCGCTCGCCCTCATGGGAAGCGTCGAGGTGCTGCTCCCTCCGGGCGTGGATGCCGACCTGGCCGGTATCCCCATCATGGGGATGAAGCGCCTGCGCCTCGCACCGGGCCCGCCGAGCGCTTCGTGGCGAGCCCACGTGCACGCGGTCCCGTGCATGGGCACGGTGCGTGTCAGGTCCAAACGCGCGACAGGACCGCGGCGGCGCTCCTAGCCGCGACCGGCGTTTGGCTTCCGGCCATGGTTGGCCTTGTTCTTGGCTGAGTTCTTGCGCTTCGCAGTCCGCTTCGACACGAGGGCAGACCCTAGCTGCGGCACTAGCCTCGGGCGTCGGTGGAGCGCGTGGGGCTGGTCGGGTTGCCGAACGCGGGGAAGTCCTCGCTCTTCAACGCACTGACCGGTTCGAGCGTGCCCGTCGCGACCCACCCGTTCTCCACGACCTCGAGCTCGACGGGGACGGCGAAGGTCCCCGACGCTCGGCTCGAGGCCCTTGCCGCGATGTCGAAGAGCCGGAACGTCGTGCCTGCGACGCTGGAGGTCGTCGACGTCGCCGGCCTCGCGAAGGGAGCAGCAGGGGGGGAAGGGCTCGGGAACCGCTTCCTCGGGGGGCTCCGCGAGATGGACGCGCTCTGCCTCGTGCTACGCAGCTTCCACCACGACGAGGCGGCCGGGGAGGAGGACCCGCTCGCCGCGCTCGGCGAGCTCGAGCTCGAGCTCGTGCTGGCGGACCACGCCAGCCTCGACGGGCAGCTCGTCCGGCGCCGGAAGATGGCGAGGGCGGATCGATCGCTGGCTGCGGAGGTCGCAGGCTGGGAGGAAGCACTCGCCGTCCTCGAGCGCGGGATCCCGCTCTATCGATCCGAGCTCGACGACGAGGTCCGTTCGGCGCTGCGCGGTGCCTTCTTGCTCACCAACAAGCCAGTGCTGGCCGTGGTGAACGTCGGCGAGGACCAGCTCGATGAGCTCGACAAGCTGGTGTCGGCCGTGGAGGAAGAGTTCGAGGGCGGTCCGGTCGTCGGGCTCTCCGTGCAGCTGGAGGCAGAGGTGGCGCAGCTCGAGCCCGGAGAGCGGGCAGAGCTCTTGGGCGGCCTGGGTCTCGGGGAGGGTGCGGTGCCGACCCTCGCGCGGGCGGCGTACGGCCTGTTGGGTCGCCGGACGTTCCTCACCACAGGCGAGAAGGAGTCGCGGGCCTGGACCTTCCGTGCCGGGGCGAAGGCGCCCGAGTGTGCTGGGGTCATCCACTCCGACCTGCAACGAGGGTTCATCCGTGCCGAGGTGATCACTACCGAGGAGCTGCTGGCGCTCGGGTCGTGGACGGCGGCCCGGGCGGCCGGTCGACTGCGGGTCGAGGGCAAGGACTACGAGGTGGCAGACGGGGACGTCCTCGAGATCCGCTTCAACGTCTGATGGCGTGGCTACTGCGGGAGGGCGAGGTGCTCGCCACGGTCGAGGTCGTCGACTCGCTCGGGGGCCGAGTGCGTCTCCACCTCCTGCGGGGTGAGCTCGAGGGCGCGGTACTCCTCCGGCCGGCCCGCTTCGCGAGCACCGTCGCCGCGGCGTCGGCGAGGGACGTCGCGTTCTGCGACGAGCGTCTGGTCGTCCTGGCCCGCCGCCGCCTCCCTCCCCGACGGCTCGGCGTCCCCCGACGGGGGGCGCGCTGCGTGCTCGAAGCACCCGCCGGGGCTTTCGATCGCTGGAGCCTCGTTCCCGGTGACCAGCTCGAGCTGAAGGGATGACCCAACCAGGATCGCTGGTCCTGGTGGCGACGCCGATCGGCAATCTCGGTGATCTGTCGGCTCGGGCGCTCGAGGTGCTCGGCGATGCGGAGGTCGTGGCCTGCGAGGACACCCGCCGGACACGCCGCCTGCTCAGCGCTGCGGGCATCCGAGCCACCCGGCTGGAGGCACTCCACGCGCACAACGAGCGGGAGCGGACTCCAGCCCTGGTGCGCGCGATGGAGGCCGGGGCAACCGTCGCGCTCGTGAGCGACGCAGGCACACCAACCATCTCCGACCCTGGGAGCAGGCTGGTGGCGGCGGCCGTTGCTGCAGGACTTGCCGTCTCGGTCGTGCCCGGTCCCTCCGCCGCGGTCGCGGCCGTCGCCCTCAGTGGCTTCAACGCGAATCGGTGGGTGTTCGAAGGGTTCCTCCCGACTCGAGGGCGGGAACGTCGGGAGCGCGTGGCGGCGATCGCCGCCGAGACCCGACCAGTGGTCTGCTACGAGGCCCCGCATCGCATTGCCTCGACGCTCGCCGAGCTGGCGGCGGTCTGCGGGCCTGAGCGGGCTGCGGTGCTCGCCCGGGAGCTGACGAAATTGCACGAGGAGGTCTGGCGAGGCACGCTCGCCGAGCTCGCCGCTCGCGCGGCCGCGGGGGAGCCGCGAGGGGAGCACACCTTCGTCGTGGCTGGTGCTTCGCCGGACCCGCCCCCGAGCGCCGAAGAGATCCTGGCCGCGGTCCACGACGCGCTCGCCACCGGCTCGTCGACCCGCGAGGCGGCGGCGATCGCAGCTCGCCGGTGCGGTTGTCCGAGGGCGGTCGCCTACCGGGTTGCGCTCGAGGTCCGAAGCGGCGGGTCGGTGGTCTCACCGTGAGCTGAGGCCCGCGATCCGCCACGCCTCTCCTCGTGCTCGCCGTTGAGTCGTCGGTGGAGGCTGCTCGGCGTCGGTGGCGGTACAGGCTCGGCGCGACCGGTTCCGGTGGCTGCGTGGGGCCCGTCGCTCTACCCCAGGCCCCGTTCGACCGCCCACTCCACCGCCTGGCGGCGATTCCCGACTCCGATGTGGTCGTACAGGCGACGGAGCACCCGCGTCATCGTCCGCGGTGAGCGGTGGGTCTTCTCGGCGAGCTCCCGGACCGGCGTGCCGCTGACCAGGGCCCGGAGGAGCTCGAGCTCCTCCGGGCAGAGGGTGCGGTCATCCGGCTCCGCGCGTGCCCGACGTATCGACGCCTCGACGATCTCGCTCGACATGCACGTCACCCCGAGCCAGGCTTGCTCCACGACCCCCGCAGCCTCTTCTGCTTCCATGGCCGGGTCGATGACCCCGCGCGCGCCCGAGGCAAGGCAGGCGATCGCATCGCCTGGCAGCTCGGCGCTGTCGAGCATGGCGACCACGGGGAGCTCGGGACAGCGGCTGCACACCTCGGCGAGCAGCACCCGGCCGGCCGCACCCGTGGCGGACACGAGGATGACCTCGACGTCGTCCAGTGCCGACGGGTGCAGGGCCCGGACGACGAAGCCGCGATGTCGGAGTGCCGTCGCGAGTCGGCGCACCCGGCGGACACGGCCGCCGCCGAGGAGCGCGACGACCGGACGCCCCCCTGTCCCGCCCGCGGCTCCCATCATGGCTGCATTCTGCCATGGCACGGGGGCGCCTGGCGCAGTCGCCACGGGGCCACTGCAATCAGAGGCGCCTCGGCCACCGCTCACCGGGGCCGAGGCCCGCGTTCGTGGTTGCGACGTGGCGCACACGCCAACTTCGACGAAACGGCTTGCGTCGGGCAGTGACCGGACGGAGAATGCCTCCGAGCCGAGCCCTCGAGACGAACCCGACCCGACCGCTGCCGGACTGGAGCCATCTTGCGACTGTTGTTGCTACCGTCGAGCGCCGCGCTGATAGTACCGCGCCAACTCCTGGCCGGGCAGACCCGTCGACACCTGTCGAGTAGCTGTCGAAATCGGCGATGCGGGCCGAGCAGCCGAGATCTGCGCTCTGGACGGCCGCGTTCTGCGGAATGGGACCGCGACCCCTCGACGGCGAGCAGGCCCGGAGCCCAATCTCACGATCGCGACGGAGCGCGCGCCCTCCAGATGAGCCGCGCTCGACCACGCGGACACCTTGGTGGTGGCTCCGGCGCGTCCGGGAGAGTGTCGTGAGCCGACCGGATGGCTGGTGGGCCGAGAGGCGTTCCCTCCGTCATGCCCGCCGGCGAGGGCCGAATCACGTCTCGAGCGCTGGACCGCCGTTCATCCGGCGGGGGGGCACCGGGCGCGGCCGGCTCCGTCCTCTGGAGCGCGGAGTGCCCCCGGAGTGGCATCGCGTCCTCCTCCGAGACGCCGTCCTGACGGTAGAGGCGACATTGGCACCACTCTGTTGCGAAGGGGGAGATGGCATCGACCTCTCGATGGAGAACTCAGTCCTCCACTTCGCGATCCTCGATGCGATGGGCCATGGCGCCGAAGCGGCACAGCTGGCGCATCTCGCCCTCGAGACGTATCGGAGCGGCCGGCGCGAACGGCTCGCCCTGGACCGCCTCCACGAGGGAATCGACACGGCGATCACGAGGAGCGAGGTCGCCGAGGGGTTCGTCACCGGTCAACTCGGCATGCTGGAGTCGAGAGGCGGGATGATGGCGTGGACGAACGCGGGCCATCCTCCACCGATCCTGCTTCGTCGCTCGGCGCCCGCTCGGGAGCTGGCCTCGACGCCGACCTGTCCGTGGGGACTGGGGAGTGGTGTGCCCGACGTCTCGCTCCTCACGCTGGAGAAGGGAGATCGACTGGTGTTCTATACGGATGGTCTGCTCGATGCGATCCAGGTGGATCCCGATCACGTGGTCTGGGGGGATCTGGCCGATTGGGCCTGTTCTCAGGAACCGGGCGCGGGAGATGAATCGGGGATAGCCGATCGCCGTGTCTCCCGAGGAGGCGATGAGTCGCGGTGGCAACGATACGACGACGCTGCGGTCCTCGTGATCGAGTGGGCAGCGGACACTCGTGGCCATGAGCCGACGCAGCCGTCGCTGCGAATGGAGCGCCGTGAGCCGTCACGAGCTTCTCTCAGCGCCAACGCCAACCTGGGCTCC
>JAJYGW010000277.1 GCA_021790615.1 Actinomycetes bacterium
CACGTATCGGCCGTTTGCCTCGAGCAAGTCTTCCAGCACGAGGCGCACAGTAGCGACGGGCATCTTGCGCCGTGCCGCCTGGGCGGTAAAGCAAGGGACTGATCTCGCCCGGAAGCGGCGGTCAGGTCTCGGCGTCATCTGGGCGTCGCTCAGTCCCTAGCCAAACGTCAAGTGATCTGCTATACGTATAGCCGGTGCAATCGTTGCAGTACTCTGGAGGAAGACGACCGGCCGCGACGGACGCGTGCCGATCCCAAGGAGCCAGGACCGAAGACCGTGAACATGACGTTGTCGAACCGTGGGGACTATGTCGTCCGTTCCGCCATCTGCCTCGCGAAGGCGTTTGGGGACGACAAGCCGGTGAAGCTGCGCGAAGTGGTCGAGGACACGGCCGTACCGTCGACCTTCGCGTCCCAGATCCTCGGAGACCTGGTTCGGGCCGGCCTCGCCTCCTCGAAGGCGGGCCGCGATGGCGGCTACCGGCTGACGAGACCGCCGCGGGACATCACGGTGCTGGAGGTCGTGGAAGCCGCCGAGGGACCGCTGCACGCGGAGCGCTGCGCCCTCGGCGAGGGTCCTTGCCGCTGGGAGGACGTCTGCCCGATGCACGACACGTGGACTGCGGCCACAACGGCGCTCCGGGAGACGCTCTCGCGAACGGCGCTCTTGCACCTGGCCGTTCGAGACGCCGAGATCTCGAGCGGCGCGACACCACCACCTGCAGACTCGCATCGACGAGCGCAGGTGAGCACCCGCCGCCGCAGCGGCTGACGGCCGCGCCGGTCCGGCCGGTCCGTCCGGTCCTGCCGACCGCCCCCGCATCGACGTTCCCGCTCTGCCGGCTGATCTCGTCGCGGGCGAGGCGGCGTGTCGACCATCCCTCTCCGTCTCCGCCATCTCAATCACGACAAGAGGAGGAACCCTGCCATGTGCGCGCTGTCCGTTGACCTCGAGTACCTGCGGAACGCCCGGGAAGGGAAATTCGACTGGGGCTGGCTCCACGACACCAAGTCCGAATGGGGGGTGCGGGCCAAACCGAGCAAAGTCGGGCTGACGTTGCGCGACATCTCGATCGGGACCTACGGGGACGTGCCCGACGAGCCACCCCGGCGCACGATGGCGCCGAGGGGCTCGGACGTGGACGCGGACGTTCCCGACATGGGATACACGATCAACCACAAGGCAGAGGTCTGGTCGGACAACGTGCTCGACCTCTACGAGGAGGCGGTGAGCCGCCAGTGGAGCGCCACGAGGGACATCCCCTGGAACGAGCTGCCCGAGCTCGACTCGGACATGGAGCACGCCATGTGCCAGCTCTGCACTGTCCTCTCCGAGGTGGAGATGGTCGCGGCGGACTTCCCGGCCAAGTGGCTGTGGAGGATCAACCACGATTTCGTCGAAGCAAAGATGTTCCTCTGCACCCAGGTCATGGACGAGGCGCGCCACACCGAGGTGTTCCGCAAGCGGGCGCTCGCCAACGGGGGCGGGCTCGGGAAAGCAAAGGCCGTGGTCGAGCGGTTCTTGAAGCTGATCCTCGACGCCGAGAGCTACGACGAAGGCTCGGCTCTGATGCACCTGCTCGGCGAAGGCATCGTGCTCTCGCTGTTCCGGGCCGGCGAGCTGATCGCGCCCTCACCCGTCGAGAAACGCATCTTCCGCCTCTGCATGCAAGACGAAGCCCGCCACGTCGCATACGGGACGATGCATCTCAAGTACCGGCTCCAGCGCGACCCCTCGTTGGCGGAGGACTTCCACGCATACCTCGACAAGGGTGAGGAGATCATCTCGATGCTCTTCAGCACGCCTGAGGTGGTCGAGCCGACGACACTGCTCGTGGCCGGCAGCGTCAAGGCTGCGGAGGAGCTGAACCTCGCCGGTGCCGACATGCTGCGCGGTCGCGTGATCACGGAGTACCTCGAGCGCTGCGACCACGCCGGGCTCCCACGGCGCGGCCGCCTCAAGCTGCCGGCGGAGCTGCTCGACGGCGTCGAAGGCGTCGGCGACACGAAGGCTTCAGGTCAGGGCTCCAACGTGAAGGAGGTGGCGTGATGGACGCCTCGTGGTTCGATGCCATGGAAGCCGATGCCCGGTCGAGGCCCGAGGTGTACTCGCACCTCGGGTTTGCGGACCTGCGGCTCGTGGTCGAAGAGGTCGACGGAGAAGAGAGCCGGCGCTATGGCCTGGTGCTCGACGGCTACGACGTCACGAACGCCGGAGAGCTCCACGACGTGGCTGCCTTCCGCCCCGAAGCGGTGCTGAGCGGGCCGCGTGACACGTGGGACGAGATGGCTGCCAACATCGTCGCTCACCAGGGTGCCGACGGCGCCCACACCCTCAACGCGCTCAGCATCGCGGAGGCGCCGTTGCGGGTGAGCTCCGCAGACCCGGTCGGGCGGGACAAGTTCTTCCGGTACGCGGAGACGCTCCAGACGCTCTTTGACGCCCTCGCTCGGGCCCCGATCGCCGTCTGAGGTCCGAGTGGCGCTCCAGGTCCTCGACCGCTGCATCGGCTGCGGCGCGTGCGAATCGGCATGCGGGCAGGGGGCCATTAGCCAGGTCGATTCCTTCGCCGTGATGTACGAGGTCGATCCCCTGTTGTGCAACGACTGTGCAGACTGCGTGACGGTCTGCCCGGTGGATGCGATCGTCCCCGATCCGGGGTGGGCCGTCTGCTTCGGCAGAGGGTGTCCGCTCGGATCGGCTCGTTACGGGGGATGGGCGTGTAGCCAGGGCCTGGAGCGCTGCCCGCAATGCGGCTCGATGATGTGGTCGAGCCCGGGTGGTGAGAGCGTCTGCAGCGTTTGCCGGTCGGTCGAGGAGGGCCGGCGAGGTGCACGCTGCCCGAAGGTGGAACGGGAGCGGAGGCTCGCGCCGGTCTGATCACGCCGATGCCGGTGCATCCGAGCTGACGTTCCCGTCCGATCGGGTGTAGGACAGGGCCATGTTGATGGTCGGTACCAGCGGGCACCTCGAGGATCTAGACCGGCAGTACACGATCGCCGAGGACGTGTCCGTCACGGCGATCGCTGTCCCGAGGCCGGATCTCGGCGGTGCGAGCACGCCCGTGCACGTCCTGCTCGACGGCGAGCGGGTTGCCGCCGCGGGCGAGTTCGACCTCGCTCCCGTCGCGCCCGTGCAGGGGCTGAGGGGCACGTGCATGGTCGCGACCGGAAAGGGCTTGCTCGTCGGCACCGAAAGCGCCCACGTCCTCGAGCTCGTGCCGGGTTCGGGTGCACTCGAGGCCGTCAGCGCCTTCGACGCGGTGCCCGGGCGCGACTCGTGGGAGAACCCGGCCGGGCCGACGCCGGACCTCCGATCGATGGCCGTGACGAGCGCCGGCACGTGGCTCGTGAACGTGCACGTCGGTGGGTTGTGGCGCTCGGCCGACGGCGGCGCCACGTGGGCCGCAGTGATCCCGCCCGAAGCCGACGTGCACGAAGTGGCAGCCGGTGACGGTGCCCGGGCGGTGGTTGCCGCTGCGCAGGGTGTCGCTTGGAGTGAGGACGACGGCCTGACGTGGACCTGGACGACGGACGGGCTCCACGCCGCCTATTCACGAGCCGTCGCGTTGGATGGCGACACCGCCTTCGTGACTGCCTCGACGGGCCCGACGTCCTCGGACGGGCGCCTCTACCGGGGCCGCCTCGGTGGATCGCTCGAGCAGTGCCGGGGAGGCCTGCCCGAGTCGTTCCCCTACAACCTCGACAGCGGCTGCCTCACCGCCCGGGACGGCCAGGTTGCCTTCGGCACCGACGACGGCCACGTCTACCGGTCGACCGACGGCGGTACCGGCTTCGAGCTCGTGGCCGAGCGGATGCACAGCGTGCAGTCCTTGCGCTACTGCTGAGGCTGTCCTTCAGCGCACTGTGCCGTTGACCGGCGTGCTCACGTCGGACCCGGCGAGCACCCCTTCGGTAGCCTCACCGCGGGAGCTGCGAATGCTGCACATCCACCGATCTGAACGAGCCGACCATCTCGTCGAGGCCCTTGGGGACCTCCTGCTCGACGCGCTCGACGACCCGATGGCCGCAGAGGTCGTGGCTGTGCCGACGAGAGGAGTCGAGCGATGGCTGACCCAGCGCTTGTCGCACCGCCTCGGCGCCGGGCCGGACGGCGGGGACGGGATCTGCGCCAACGTCGAGTTCCCCTTCCCCGGATCTCTGATCAGGGAAGCGACAGCCGTCGCGTGCGGGTTCGATCCCGATGACGATCCGTGGCCGCCGGAGCGCTCCGTCTGGCCGCTGCTCGACATCGTCGACGCCGACCTCGGAGAGCCGTACCTGCAGCCTCTTGCCGCTCACCTGAAGGTCGGCGCTCTCGAAGGCCGCGATGGCGAGGAAGTGCTCCGGCGCTATCCCATCGTCCGGCACCTCGCCGACCTGTACGACCGCTACGGCGTGCACAGGCCGGACATGGTGCTGAGTTGGTTCGGCCAAGGAGAGCCCCCGCACGTCAACGGGTTTGCAGATGCAGCGGCCGACGATGCTCCCGCCGGCCCGAGTGCCTGGCAAGCCGAGCTCTGGCGTCGTCTCCGCCACCACGTCGGCGTGGCGAGCCCGGCGGAGCGCCTCGAGGCGGCGGCCGCTCGCATCACCGAGGAGCCGTCGCTCCTCGCGCTGCCGCCCAGGCTGTCGCTCTTCGGCCTCACCCGGCTGCCTGCCAGCCACCTGCGCATCCTCCACGCGATCGCGCGCGACCGCGATGTCCACCTGTTCCTGCTCTATCCGTCGGGCCGCCTCTGGGACAAGGTCGAGCGGGGGAGCCTCGCGCTCGAGCATCCGCTGCGGCGGCTCGACGATCCGACCGTGGCCATCGCGGCGAACCCGCTGCTTCGCTCTTGGGGCCGCGATTCCCGTGAGATGCAGCTCGTCCTCTCGGCTCACGGCGTCACCGGGGGCGAGCACCGTCCCGTCGGAGAGGTGTCCGAGGGCAGGCAGACGCTGCTCCGGCTCCTGCAGGCCGACATCCGCGAGGACCGTCCTCCTCCCGGCGCCCCGAGACCGGACGCCGATCCCGAGGAACGGCCGGTCCTCGACCCCAGTGACGACAGCCTCCGCGTCCACTCGTGTCACGGGAGGCTCCGCCAAGTCGAGGTGATGCGTGACGCGATCCTCCACCTGCTCGCGGCCGACCCGACGCTCGAACCGCGCGAGGTGGTCGTCATGTGCCCGGACATCGAGTCCTTCGCGCCGCTGATCCATGCCGTGTTCGGGTCACAGAACCAGCCACCTGCGGCCGCGTCAACTGACGCGCCTGCGGCCGCGGCCGGGGCCGCGGAGGTCGAGCCCGGCCCACCGCATGTGCGCGTGCGGCTCGCAGATCGGTCGATCCGCCAGACCAATCCGCTCCTTGCCGTCGCGGCGCAGCTGCTCGAGCTCGCGTCGGGCCGGGTGACGGCCTCCGAGGTGTTGGACCTGGCCGGTCGTGAGCCGGTGCGTCGGCGGTTTCGCTTCGACGAGGACGACCTCGGACAGCTCGAGCGCTGGGTCGGCGAGACCGGCATCCGGTGGGGGCTCGACCGGGAGCACCGCGCCTCGTGGAAGCTCGGGGAGGTGAGGGAGAACACCTGGCAAGCCGGCCTCGACCGGCTTCTGCTCGGCGTGGCGATGGCCGAGGAGGACGAGCGGCTCTTCCGCGACGTGCTGCCACTCGACGACGTGTCGAGCGGTGTGGTCGACCTGGCAGGTCGGTTCGCCGAGCTCGTCGAGCGCCTCCAGGTCGCTGTGGGAACCCTGCAAGGTCGCCACAGCGTGGCGGATTGGACGAACGCGTTGCAGCAGGCGACCGAGAGCGTGGCCGTGGCCGGCCCGCACGAGCAGTGGCAGTCCGACCAGCTTCATCGGGTGTTGGCGGACGTGGCCGAGCCCGCGATGTCGGACGAGGGTCCCGCAGTGCTGCTCGACCCGGCCGAGGTGGGCTCCCTGCTCTCCGACCGGCTGCGCGGGCGCCCGACGAGGGCGAACTTCCGCACCGGCGACTTGAAGATCTGCACCCTCGT
>JAJYGW010000185.1:0-1266 GCA_021790615.1 Actinomycetes bacterium
CAGCGCCATCAGCTCGAACGAGTACGGGATGACCGACGACAAGAGCGCATCGGCGAGCCCGATCGCGGTCACGCCAGGCTGCAGCAGACGGACGCCTGCCTGGTCGATGCCGATCGGCAGCACGGCGAGCGAGCCGACGATCATCGCGATCGCGAGCCCCGACGTGCCACCGAAGCGCCTCCCCGTCTGCGCGTTCAGCAGGATGTATCCCGCCCAGCACGCTCCGGCGAGAAGCGCCAGGACGAGCCCGACGAGGTCCAGGTGGTGCACGGCGCCGAGGAGGCCTCCTCCGGCGAGCAGCACGACGCCGGCGCCCGCGAGGACCGCCCAGAGGACGTCTGCACGCCGCCGAGATGCAGCGATCGTGACCCCGAGCGGTCCGACGAATTCGACCGTGACGGCGACCCCGAGCGGGACGCGGGCGAGCGCTTCGTAGAACGACAGGTTCATCGCCCCGAGCACGAGCCCGAAGGCCAGGGCGACCCCGAAGTCGCCCCGCCGACGCACCAGCTCCCGAGGGTGCCGCAGCTGTGGCAGGTTTGCGAGCGCCAGCGCGACGGCGGCGAGGACGAGCCGCAGTGTGACCGCGCCGGCGGGGCCGACCCGCTGGAACAGGTGAGTGGCGATTGCGGCGCCGAGCTGCACCGAGATGGCTCCGGCTGCGACCAGCATGGCCGCCGGCGGCCGGCGCGCGGAGAGCCGCGGGCGGGTCGAGGTTCGGGTGCCGGCCACCGTGGCAACGCTACGGGCGCGGGCGCGGCACCCGTGAGGAGGCGCGGCAATAGTGAGGGCATGACGCGACACACGACGGTCGAGGCGAGCGACGGCATCATGACGATTACGCTGGACCGGCCGGACCGGCTCAACGCCTTCACGACCCAGATGATGCGGGAGCTGCTCGACGCGTTCGACGAGGCCGACGCGAACGACGACGTGCGCGTGGTCGTAGTCACCGGTAGCGGCAAAGCGTTCTGCGCAGGTGCCGATCTCGGATCAGGCGGTTCCACTTTCGACCCGGGTCGTGAGGACCGGGAGGGCGAGCCTCAACTCGTGAACGGGGTGGCGGTGCGACGCGACGGCGGGGGGCGCGTGGCGCTCAGGATCTTCGCCTTGCACAAGCCCGTCATCGCAGCCATCAACGGGCCGGCCGTCGGCGTCGGCATCACCATGTGCCTGCCGATGGACGTGCGGGTGGCGTCGCAGGATGCTCGGTTCGGGTTCGTCTTCAGCCGCCGGGGCATCGTGCCGGAGGCGGCCTCGTCGTGG
>JAJYGW010000185.1:1276-5984 GCA_021790615.1 Actinomycetes bacterium
TCGTGGTTCCTCCCGAGGATCGTTGGGATCAGCCGGGCCATGGAGTGGGTGGCCACCGGTCGCGTGTTCGACGCCGACGAGGCACTGCACTCCGGCCTCGTCTCGAGGGTCGTCCTGCCCGACGACCTGCTCCCGACGGCCCGCCGGATCGCTGCCGAGATTCGGGACAACACGGCACCGGTCTCGGTCGCCCTCGCCCGTCAGATGCTGCTCCACATGGCCGGTGCGCGGCACCCGATGGAGGCGCACCGGCTCGACTCGTTCGCCATGCACCGGCGGGGAGGGGCAGAGGACGTGCGGGAGGGAGTGGAGGCGTTTCTCGAGAGGAGGCCTCCGCACTTCCCGATGGTGGTCTCGAAAGACCTCCCGGACCTCGGGCTCGAAGATCCGCCGTTCACCTGAGCCGTCCGCTCTCGGCGTACGCGTCCAACCTCGCCGTCTACGCGCGCCGCGCCGGCGGGGTCACTCCCAGGTGCCCGCCCAGTGCCGGTCCCAGAAAGGTGACTGCTGGCTCCCGTCGACGTCGGTGAACCCGTACTCCTTGGCGAGAGCCGGTGTCGTGAAGACGCCGCCCGACTTCTCGAGCACGTGCTCGTCGGAGGCGAGCGCCGCGATCGCGCGACCGGGGAACTCCGCCGACTCGGTCATGGACGCAAGCTCGGGCGAGAGGTCCATCCGCTCGAGCCGCATGAACCCCGGCGACACGGCGACACAGGCGACGCCGTAGGAGCGCAGGTCGTCCGCCATCTGCGCGGTGAGCTTGTTGGTGCCGTTCTTCACGACCTCGTAGAAGGCATGCCCGTGCGGCCGGTCGAGCACCCAGGTGATGTTGACGATCAGGCCGTGCCCCGCTTCGATCATCACCGGAGCTGCGAGGCGCGAGGCGAAGGCAGTCGCACGGAGGCCACCGGTGAACATGAGGTCCCAGTGGCGCCACTCGATGTCCCAGAACGGCAGAGATGGGTCGGGGGAGATCTCGTATGCCGTCTTCTGCTTGTTCACGAGCAGGTCGAGGCGACCCTGCTCGCTCCGGATGCGCGCGAAGACCGACTCCACTTGAGCGTCGTCGGTGTGGTCGCAACGGATGGGGATCGCCTGCCCGCCACGGGCTGTCACCTCCTCTGCTGTCTCGTCGATGGTGCCCGGCCTCCCGAGCGTCGTCGGCTCGCCCCGCACGCTGCGGCCCGTGAGGTAGACGGTCGCGCCTTCCGCTCCGAGCACGAGAGCGATGCCCTTGCCTCCGCCACGGCTTGCTCCGGTCACGAGCGCCACCTGTCCGGAGAGACGTCCCATGAGGCGCAACCTAATCCTGGGACGACCGTCGACTGCAACGCCCCGAGTCGCCGATGCCGTGCCCAGGCATGGGCTGCTTGCGAGCCCCACCCGAAAGGCGGGCTGCGATGGCCGTCAGCACCAACCGGCGCCTCGAGGTCGAAGCGGTCGCGGGAGCACTAGGCGCGACGGGACGGTGAGCGCGGGAGACAGCCTGCAAGTCGGCATCTGACGGTGGTCGGCTCGGCCGGCCGTCACCACTTCGCCAGCCGGTCCAGTGCCTCGGCGATGACCGACTCACGCTTGCAGAAGGCGAAGCGCACGAGTCGGTTGCCGCTCGACCGGTGCTGCTCGTCGTAAAAGACCGTCATCGGGATGACCGCTACACCGACGGACTGGACGAGGTCGAGGCAGAACTGACGCGCATCTGTCCCCCCGAGAGCGCCGGCGTCGACGGTGGCGAAGTACGTCGCCTGGGGCCGCATCACCGGCCAGCCGAGCGACTCGAGCCCGCCACACAGCTGGTCCCGGCGTTCCTGCAGGCGCCCGACCACGCGGTGCAGGCGATCGTCGGGCAGCCGCAGACCGGCAGCGACGCCGAGTTGGAACGGCGTGCCGTTCGTGAACGTGAGGAACTGCTTCACTGCCGTGACGGAGCTGACGAGGAAGGGTGGCCCGATGACCCATCCGATCTTCCAACCGGTGACCGAGAATGTCTTGCCGGCGCTCGAGATCGTGAGCGTCCGTTCGCGCATCTGGTCGAACGTCGCGAGACGCTCGTGCCGAGGGGCAGCCGGACCGCTGAACACGAGGTGCTCGTAGACCTCGTCGGTCACCGCGAGGAGGTCGTGCTCGATGCAGAGCTCTGCCACGAGCGCGAGCTCGTCGTGGGAGAACACCCGTCCGGTCGGGTTGTGCGGCGTGTTGAGCAGGATCATCCGGGTCTGCGGCGTGATCGCCCCTCGGAGCTCCTCGGGATCGAAGGCCCAGCCGTCATCGGCCGGCTCGAGCGGCACGACGCGCCGCCGTGCTCCTGAGAGCTCGATGGTGGCGGCGTAGGAGTCGTAGAAGGGCTCGAAGGTGACGACCTCGTCCCCTGCACCGCACAGAGCGAGGACGCTGGCAGCGATCGCCTCGGTGGCTCCCGCAGTGACAAGGATCTCGGAGTTCGGGTCCACATCCTGGCTGTATGTACGGCGACTGTGATCGGCGATGGCGTCGAGCAGTGCCGGCATGCCGCGGCCGGGCGCGTACTGGTTCGCGCCGTCGGTGATCGCCTGGCGCGCCACCTCCAGCACTTCCACGGGGCCGGGCTCGTCGGGGAACCCCTGACCGAGGTTGACTGCGCCCGAGGCTGCCGCGAGGGCAGACATCTCGGCGAACACCGTCGTGCCGTATGCGCCGAGCCGCCCGGGCCGGGCGAGTCTGGAGCTCTCGGTGTTCACCACAGCATCTTGCACCTCGCCGCGGCCGGTACCGGCACAGCGCGGAGGTTCGCGTGAAGAATGGTGACATGACCAACGCGAACGGCACGAAGCCGCGCATCGTCGTCGGAGTCGACGGGTCGCCGTCGTCGATGCAGGCCCTCGACTGGGCGGCTCGCCAGGCTTCCCTGACGGGAGGAGTCGTGGAGGCGACGACGACGTGGCAGTACCCGATGAGCTTCGGCTTCCCGATGCCGGTACCGGACGACTGGGATCCCGAGGCCGATGCGCTGAAGGTCCTCGAGGGAGCGATCCAGGAAGCTGAGAAGGCCTACCCGGACGTAGAGATCACTCCTCGGGTACGAGAGGGCTATGCCGCCCAGGTGCTCGTCGAAGCCTCAGCAGGGGCGGATCTCCTCGTGGTCGGGTGTCGCGGCCACGGTGAGCTGATCGGAATGCTGATCGGCTCCGTGAGCGAGCACTGCGTGGCACACGCGCACTGCCCCGTGCTGATCGTGCGGCACTGATCTGACTCCACTCGTGTCCCGAGTTCCGGCTCGGACGACCGACTGAATCGAACATACGTTCGCTATACTCCTGCGCCATGCCGGATCAGCGGCGTCCCGCGGCATTGCGATGGCGGATCGCCGAGGAGGAAGAGCAGTCGCGCCTGTTCCCGGACGACGCCGTAGTGGAGCGGCACGTGGGCCGTGGCGAGTACGCGGGGATGGAGTTCCTGCACGTCAATGCACGGACGATCGTGAACCGGGTGCCGGAGGCGAGCAGGGTGCCGGTTCGCCACACGATCAACGCGTACCGCGGGTGTGCCCACGCCTGCGTCTACTGCTTCGCACGGCCCACGCACGAGTACCTCGGTCTCGACATGGGCGAGGACTTCGAGCGGCGAATCGTCGTGAAGATCAACGCCGTCGAACGGCTCGATGCCGAGCTGCGGTCTCCGCGCTGGCGGGGCGACCGCATCGCCATGGGGACGAACACCGACCCGTACCAGAAGGCCGAGGGCAAGTACCACCTCACCCGCGGCATCGTGCGGGTGCTCGGCGAGCACGCCAACGCCTTCAGCATCCTGACGAAATCGACTCTCGTGCTGCGCGACCTCGAGCTGCTCGTCGCTGCGGCGCGGCAGACCGACGTCCGGGTCAACCTGTCGATCGGGACTCTCGATCGCGAGGTGTGGAGGCTCACCGAGCCGGGCACGCCGCCACCGAACAAGCGGCTCGACGCGGTGCGACGCCTCAACGACGCGGGCATCGCCTGCGGCGTTCTCGTCGCGCCCGTGATACCCGGTCTGTCCGACTCCGAGGAGCAGCTCCGTGCCGTCGCAGCCGGCTGCGCCGCCGCCGGCGCGGTCTCGGTGTCTGCCGTCGCACTCCACCTGCGGCGGGGCACGCGTGAGCACTACCTGGGATGGTTGGCTCGGGAGCGGCCGGATCTCGTGGGGCTCTACCGGGGACGTTTCGGTCGGGCGGCGTACCAACCCGAGGCTGAGCAGGCGCGCATCACGCGGATCGTCCGCGACGCGTACGAAGCTGCCGGCGGGGGCCGGCCCGTGCTCGAGGCGGGCTCGTGGCGGTGGAGCGGGGTGGTTCCGCAGCCCGGTCCGGACCGCACGGCTCATGCCAACGTCCCGCGGCCGGGACCGGAACAGCTCAGCTTCGGCTGACCTCGACATCCGCCCGCGTGCGGCCGGGCGTAGACACCGCCGGAGGTTGTCTGCAGGCGGCTTGTGGATAGCCATTGCCGAGATGGCAAGGTCTGCTTTTTTCGCGGCTTCAGCGCGTCGGTCGGCGCGTGAGTGACCCGCTCGCCGGAGTCGGTGGTCCCGAGCGCCGGTCGCGTGGCTGTCGCTCTACTGGAGGCGGCTGCCCGTGTGACTGCTCGTCAAGCCGGCGGGCTGGATCACGGACGCGCTCGACGGTCTTTAGAGCGGAGTGGTCAACGACTACGTCACCTGGCTCGTGGTCGGCGTGGTGTGCTTGGGAGGGGCGCTC
>JAJYGW010000280.1 GCA_021790615.1 Actinomycetes bacterium
TCGTGCGGCGCCTGGTAGCCGATCTGGACCTGCCGGTCGAGGTCGCCGGATGCCCGATCGTGCGGGACCATGACGGCGTCGCCCTGTCGAGCCGCAACCGGCGCCTCTCGGCCGAGGAGCGGGGAGCCGCCGTTGTCCTTTCGCGCGCTCTTGCCGCCGGTCGCCTCGCGCTCGAGAAGGGGCACGCGCCGCGAGAGGCGGAGGGCGTGATGGCCGACGTGCTCGCTGCCGAGCCGCTCGTGCAAAGGGACTACGCCGTCGTGCGGGACGCGGAGACGCTCGAACCGGTCACCGGGACGAGCTCCCGTGGAGCCGCCGCCACCCGCGCCGGGGGCGCCAATGGTGTCCCGCCGTCACGGTCGCGCTTGCGGCTGCTCGTGGCCGCGAGGATCGGTCCGGTCCGGCTCATCGACAACATGGCCGCCGCGTAGTCTCGTGACCATGGGCGATTCAGACACCGGCGCGCCGCCGGCCCTCGACGTGCTCGTGATCGGCAGCGGCGTGGCCGGCCTGTCGGCGGCCGTGCGCCTGGCTTCCCTCGGTGGGGCTCGTGTCGGCGTGCTGACAAAGGGTGTTCTCGAACAGTCGACGACCCGCTGGGCACAGGGCGGCATCGCCGCGGTCCTGCCCGGCGACGAGGACTCCACGGACCGGCACCTCGCAGACACGCTCCAGGCCGGTGCCGGCCTGTGCGACGAGTCGGCAGTCCGTGTGCTCGTCGACGAGGGCCCGGCCCGGGTGACCGAGCTCATAACGCTCGGGGCGAGCTTCGACCGGCTGCCGAGCGGTGCTCTCGACCGGGCTCTCGAAGGCGGCCATTCGAGGGCCAGGGTGCTGCACGCCGGCGGGACGGCCACAGGCGCCGAGGTCGAGCGCGCCCTCGTCGAAGCCGTCGAGCAATCTGCGGCGGCCATCCTGGAGCACTGGTTCGCGCTCGATCTCCTGGTCGAGCACGGGCGGTGCCGCGGCGTCGCCGCGCTCGACCCATCGGGCGCGGTCGTGCCGGTGAGCGCGACGCACGTGGTGCTGGCAAGTGGCGGGGCCGGCCAGCTCTTCGCCGTCACCACGAATCCCGATCAGGCCACGGGCGACGGCGTGGCGATGGCCTTGCGCGCAGGCGTGCTCGTCACCGACGTCGAGTTCGTGCAATTCCACCCGACGGCCCTGCACCACCCGGTGATGCCGCGCCCGCTCATCTCCGAGGCGCTCCGAGGCCACGGGGCGCTGTTGCGGGACAGAACAGGGGAGCGTTTCGTCGACGAGCTGCAG
The DNA here is from genome assembly GCA_021790615.1 of Actinomycetes bacterium. The sequence goes on from JAJYGW010000280.1 coordinate 1,270, forward strand.
CCGCGGGACGTGGTGAGCAGGGCAATCGCCGCCGAGCTGTCCCGATCGGGTGCTGAGCACGTCTGGCTCGACTGCACCGGTCTCGCCGACTTCGCCACGCGCTTTCCGACCATCCACACCGAGCTCCTCCGGGCCGGTTACGACCCGAGCCGGGAGTGGCTCCCCATCGCTCCGGCGGCTCACTACGTGAGCGGGGGGGTCGCGACCGACTTGAACGGCGCCACCTGCCTGCCCGGGCTCTGGGCGGCCGGCGAGGTGGCCTGCACCGGAGTGCACGGGGCCAACCGCCTCGCCTCGAACTCCCTGCTCGAGGGCATGGTGTTCGGCGCACGGGTCGTCGACGCGATCCTCGCGGGCGTGAGCGGACCGACCGAGAGCGGGATCCTCGCCCGCGGACGCCGGACGATCCCGATCGAGCCCCTCGAGTCACTCCTGCCGCTCCTGCCGATCGCACCCCCCGGGCCGATGGAGCGGGCGGAGCGTGCCGACGGGCTCGCAGCGGTGGAACGGGTCGAACCACCTGTGCCCGCCGGCTCCGATCCCGGGTCGATCGATCCGTTCGAGGCGCGCAAGCGCCTGCAACAGCTGATGACGAGCGACGCGGGCATCGTGAGGGATGCCGCCTCCCTCGCTCGGGCGACGCGGGCGGTGAGGGGCCTCGCGCTCAGGACCGCCGGTCGGACCGATGAGCCCGGGGCCTTGCAACCGGGCGATGTCGCCGCCGCCGAGCTCAGGAACCTCCTCGATCTCGCCACGACCCTCCTCGCCACGGCGACGGCGCGCGAGGAGAGTCGGGGGGCTCACGCGCGCTCGGACTTCCCAGAGACATCGGACCGCTTCCGCCTGCGGATCGGGATCGGGGGCTGAGTCCGGTGAGCTCGCCCGGAGGAATGACAGAGGGGACACGAGCGACGGGCGCCACCAGGTCGACGGGCTCGGTCGAGCCACCGCTCCAGGCGGTCCGCAGGGCGGTGGAGACCGCCCTCGAGGAGGACCTCCTCCCCCTCGGCGACATCACGGCTTCCCTGCTGCCAGAGGAGGCCACCGGCGAGGCGGTGTTCGTGAGCCGCGAGGAGGGGGTGCTCGCCGGCACCGCCTGCGCCGTCGAGGCGATGCGGCAGGTCGGTGGCGCCGAGGTGCACTTCGCCGTCCGCGACGGCGCCCGGATCGAACCCGGACAGCTCCTCGGGACCGTGAGCGGCCGCTTCCGCTCGATCGTGACGGGCGAACGAACGGCGCTCAACTTCCTCGGGCACCTCTCGGGTGTCGCCACGCTCACGAGCCGTTTCGTGCAGGAGGTGGAGGCTGCGAACCCCGCATGCCGCATCTGGGACACGCGAAAGACGACGCCGGGGCTGCGTGCCCTCGAGAAGGCGGCGGTGCGGGCAGGCGGTGGGGTCAATCACCGCGGCAACCTGTCCGAGGGCGTGCTCGTGAAGGACAACCACCTCGGAAGCGCCACCATCGCGGACGCCGTGTCGGAGGCGGGGCGTCGCTGGCCGGGCCGGATGATCGAGGTCGAGTGCGACCGCATCGAGCAGGTCAGCGATGCGCTCGAGGCGGGAGCGACCCTTGTGATGTGCGACAACATGACGCCCGAGGAGCTGGCCCGTTGCGTCGCCCTCGTGCGGGCTCACCGGCGGAGCGAGTCCGTGCTCGTCGAGGCGTCCGGCCGGATGACCCTCGAGTCCGTCGCGGGATATGCCGCCGCCGGCGCGGACGTGATCTCGGTCGGAGCGCTGACCCACTCGGCACGCGTCCTCGACATCGGTCTCGACCTGGTGTCGGTCGACTAGACACTGGACGTGCTGCTCGCCCTCGACGTCGGCAACACCCAGACGGTGATCGGCGTGTTCGATCCTCCGACCCGCGAAGGGGAGGCCCTGGCCCGCCGAGCGGGAGCTGCGGGCGGCGAGCTTCCGGATCTCAAGCACCACTGGAGGCTCGCGACCGTGGCGGACCGGACGTCGGACGAGCACGCCCTCCTCCTCGTCGAGCTGCTCCGGCTCGTCGGCATCGACATCCGTGGGGACGAGCTGAAGCAGCAGCTCACCGGCCTCGCCGTCTCGTCCTCGGTGCCGAGCGTGACGATGGCGCTGCGGGAGATGGCAGTGAGGTGGTTCCCCGTCCCCTTCGTCGTGATCGAGCCGGGCATCAAGACGGGGATGCCCATCCTCTACGACAACCCGAAGGAGGTCGGGGCAGATCGGATCGCGAACGCCGTCGGGGCGCTCGACCTCCTGACGCCGCCGCTCATCGTCGTGGACCTCGGTACAGCCACGACGTTCGATGTCGTGTCGGCCGCCGGTGAGTACATCGGGGGTGCGATCACGCCAGGTGTCGAGATCAGCATGGACGCGCTCTTCGAGGCGGCGGCGGCGTTGCGCCGGGTCGAGATCGTGGAGCCCCGCCATGTGATCGGGAGGTCGACGGTGGAATCGATCCAATCGGGCGCCGTCTATGGCTACGTCGGCCTCGTGGACGGGCTCTGCCGCCGGATCATCGACGAGCTCGGAGAGGCTCGCGTCGTCGCCACGGGCGGCCTGGCCGGGCTCATCTGCCACCTGTCCGAGGTCATCGAGTTCCACGAGCCCTGGTTGACGCTGCACGGCCTCCGGCTCATCTACGAGAGAAACACCCGATGATCCCCGACACCCCCTCCGACACCACGGCCGTGACCCCCTCCCACCCGACCGGCGACAGCGACACCCTCGAGCCTCGCGGGGTGCCGTACGACTACCGAGGGACGGTCCCGGTGGCCGAGGTCGTGGAGCGGTACGGGCGCCTCGAGACTGGCGAGGAGTCCGGGGAGACCGTCCGCGTGGCGGGCCGGGTCATGCTCATGCGCGTCCAGGGCAAGCTCGCCTTCGCCACCCTTCGCGAGTGGACCGGGGAGATCCAGCTCTTCTGCCTCTCCGCCGTCACCGACCGATTCGAGGAGCTGAAGCGGCTCAACCTCGGCGACTGGATCGGGGCAGAGGGAGAGGTCGTGCGGACCAAGCGCGGCGAGCTCTCGGTCAAGGTCCGCTCCTGGACCCCGCTCGCTCGGGCGCAGCACGGGTTCGGTGACAAGTGGCGTGGCGTGAACGACCCCGACCTGCGCTTCCGCCAGCGCGAGGTGGACCTGTGGGCGAACGAGGGCGTGCGCGAGCGTTTCCTGCTGCGGTCGCGGGTGGTGCGCGGGTTGCGGGAGCTGCTGGATGCCCGCGGCTTCGTCGAGGTCGAGACGCCGGTGCTGCACGCCATCCCGGGCGGCGGCTTCGCGAAGCCGTTCGTCACCCATTACAACTCCATGCACGCGGACTTCTACCTGCGCATCGCGCTGGAGCTGTTCTTGAAGCGGTGCGTCATCGGGGGGATGGAGCGCGTGTACGAGATCGGGCGGGTGTTCCGCAACGAGGGGACCGGACCGAAGTACAACCCCGAGTTCACGATGCTCGAGGCGTACCAGGCCTACGCCGACTACCTCGACGTCGCCGAGCTCCAGGAGTACCTCGTGAGCGGCGTCGCTTCCACCGTCCTCGGTGCCACCACGCTGTCGTTCGAAGGGCGTGAGCTCGACCTCGCTCCTCCCTGGCGGCGCCTCACCCTCGAGGAGGCGATCACGGAGGTGACCGGTGTGGAGGCGACGCTCGGCATGGGCGAGGCGGAGCTTCGTCGCGTGGCAGCCGGCCTCGACCTCGAGATGGAGGAGCGCTTCGACGCAGGGCAGGTGCTCACCGAGATCTACGAGAAGACGACCGAACCGAACCTGTGGGGCCCGGTGCACGTCATGGACTACCCCGAGTCGGTGTCGCCACTGACCCGCAAGCACCGGTCCAAGCCCGGCTACGTGGAGCGGCTGACGCCGATCGTCGCAGGGCGCGAGATCGGGGAGTGCTACAGCGAGCTGATCGACCCGGAAGACCAGCGCGCTCGTTTCGAGGCGCAGGCGCTCGACAGGCTGAAAGGTGACGAGGAGGCGATGCCGACCGACGCCGACTTCCTCCGCGCGCTCGAGCGGGGCATGCCGCCGACCGGCGGGATCGGGCTCGGAGTCGACCGGCTGGTCATGCTGCTGGCGGACGTGCACCACATCCGCGAGGTGCTGCTCTTCCCCGCGTTGCGACCGGAAGCAGGAGGGCAGCCGCCGCCTGGTGCTGCGCAGGGACAGGGCGGAGCCGGGCCGGCAACCGACGGAGAGGTCCCGGACGAGGCCCCTTGAGTGGTCAGCCGGCGAGCTGCTCGAAACGCTGCCGGGCGGAGGTCGCCGCTTCCGACAGGTCGTCGGCCACGTCCAGCGCCAGCCTGACGAGGCGGTCACTGATCGGGCCGCCGTCCAACCGTCCTGCCGCCTCGGCCGCCTGGTCCGCATACTCACGCGCGACGAGCGACGACGCCACGATGCCCTCCGAGCAGGCGACGAGGGCGCGTGCCCGCTCGCGCTCGGACTCGTTGAGAGGGCGCCCGAGCAGGTCCCGGATCGGCCGGGAGACGGAGCGGTCGAGCAGCGCGCGCTGCACCGGCAGGGTGTAGATGCCCTCGGCGAGATCCTGGCCGGGCGGCTTGCCGAGCTCCTCCTCGGTGGCGATGACGTCGAGGACGTCGTCGCGGATCTGGAACACCATGCCGAAGGCCTCACCGAAGGCCGTCAGGTCGTCGATCCGGTGCCGCTCGAGCTCGGCCGTGATGCCGCCGATCCGGCAGGCAGTC
>JAJYGW010000216.1 GCA_021790615.1 Actinomycetes bacterium
CGGACGGTGGTTCAAAGACTTCTGCAATGCCGGGGTCACGACTTTCATCTGCCGCTTCGCCTCTCTCGACCAGCGAGGCCAGCTCGAGCGGTTCGCACGCGAGATCCTTCCCGCTCTCCGCGGCCCGAAAGCCCCGCATTTCAATCGCCCGGTGTCCGCGGGCCTGACGAGCGACAAGGGGGCGCCGGCGCGATGACGACCACGACACAGCGATTCGCGCTCCTCCCCGGTGAGAGGGACGCGGCAGAGGGGGAGACGGTCTTCCTCACCGGTATCCAAGCCCTTGTGCGCGTCGTGCTCGACTCGATCCGGCGCGATCGAGCGGCGGCGCTGCGCACGTCGGCGTTCGCGTCCGGGTACCCGGGTTCGCCACTTGCAGGGTTCGACAAGGAGATGGCGCGCCACAAGGCGCTCTTGGCGGAGCTCGGCGTCGTGCACCTGCCGGCGCACAACGAGGAGCTCGCTGCGACCGCCGTCGCCGGAAGCCAGCTGGTGCAGGGATTCCCCGGAGCTCGCGTCGACGGCGTGCTCGGAGTCTGGTACGGAAAGGCCCCCGGCCTCTGCCGCGCCCTCGACGCGATGTGGCATGGACAGTTCACGGGCGCGTCCTCACGAGGTGGGGTCCTGCTGTTCGTAGGGGACGACCCTGCGCCCAAGTCCTCGATGGTGCCGAGTGCCTCGGAGCACCTGCTCTCCTCGCTCGAGGTCCCCGTGCTCTATCCGGGCACCGTGGACGAGATCTTGACGCTGGGCGCCCACGGCGTCGCGCTGTCACGGACCTCCGGGCTCTGGACGGCGCTCAAGATCGTCGCGTCGGTCGCCGACGGGTTCGGCACGGCGTCTGCCGGGGCCCTGCACGGGTCGGGGATCGAGCGGGCTTTGGCCGGGGGCACGTACGTCCCGACGGTGCGCCCGCCGTGCGTGCCGGACTCGCTCACGACGGAGCAGGAGATCGCGACGGTGCGCGCGGAGGTCGCCGCCGAGTACGGGCGCGTCGCCGAGCTCAACCGGGTGACGATGGACTCGCCGGACGCATGGCTTGGCATCGTCGCGGCGGGCAGCGCCTACCAAGAGGTGCTCACCGCGCTCGGTTCCCTGGGGCTCGACGAAGGCGCTCTTCGCCGCTACGGCCTGCGGCTCATGCAGGTGCGGATGCTCCACCCCCTGGAGCCTTCCTCGTTCCGCGGGTTCGCACGGGGTCTGCGCGAGGTCCTCGTCGTCGAGGAGAAGCAGCCCCTGCTCGAGCCGTACCTCCACCAGGCGCTCTACTCGCTCCCGGACCCTCCGAGGATCGTGGGGCGACGCGACGAAGGCGGCAGGCCGCTCGTGCCCGGCTTCGGCGTCCTCACCTCCGCGGGGATTGCTGAGATCATCGCCGGGCGCATGCGCCAGCGCTTCGCGCAGCTCGCGGCGGTGCCGCGCCCTACGCAACGCCCCAAGATCCCTCTTGCTGCCGTCCAACGCACCCCGTTCTTCTGCTCCGGCTGCCCGCACAACTCGAGCGTGCGCGTCCCCGAGGGCGCGCTCGTCGGGGTCGGCACCGGCTGCCATGCAATCGGCGCCTGGGCGGACGAGCGCATGGTCGGCACCATCGTGACGAAGGCGCAGATGGGCGGCGAGGGAGCCACGTGGCTGGGTCTCGAGCCGTTCGTCGACGCAGATCACATGATCCAGAACATGGGAGACGGGACCTACTTCCACTCGGGTCAGCTGGCGATCCAAGCAGCTGTCGCCGCCGGATCGCGCATCACGTTCAAGCTCTTGTTCAACGGTGCGATCGCGATGACGGGCGGCCAGGACCCAGCGGAGAGCGACAGCCGGCCGGTGGAGGACGTCGCCGAGGTCCTCCTGCGCCAAGGGGTGAGCCGGGTGCTCATCACGACCGACGACCTCACTCGGTATCGCCACGTCCGGCTGCCTCGAGGGGTCGAGGTCTGGGATCGCAGGCGAGTGCTCGAAGCGCAGACCACGCTTGCAGCAGTGCCGGGAGTGACGGTCCTGATCCACGATCAGCGGTGCGCGGCCGAGAAGCGCCGGGATCGCACCCGAGGGCGTTTGGCAGAGCCGTCGCGGCGCGTCTTCATCAACGAGCGTGTGTGCGAAGGGTGCGGAGACTGCGGAGTGGCTTCCAACTGCCTTTCGGTCGAACCCTTGGAGACCGAGCTCGGCCGCAAGACTGCGATCAACCAGACGTCGTGCAACGCGGACTACTCCTGCCTCGAGGGGAACTGTCCGTCGTTCGTCACCGTGCGGTCCCGGGCTCGGGCTCCGTCGGGGCTTGTGCGGGGCGGCAGGTCTGCGAGGAAGAGAGCCCAGGGAGCGATCTCTGCCCGAGCCCCCGTCGCCCCGTCGCCCGACGCCCCGACGCCCGGCGTCATGGTACCCGGCGCCATGGGGGAACCGCAGCCACTCGTGAACCCGGAGGACTTCACCGTCCGCATGCCGGGGATCGGGGGGACGGGGGTCGTGACGGTGAGCCAGATCGTCGCGATGGCAGCCACTCGAGCAGGCCGACACGTCCAGGGGCTCGACCAGACCGGCCTTAGCCAGAAGGCAGGACCCGTCGTCTCCGACGTTCGGGTCTGCACGGGGGAGGTGACGGGATCGAGCCAGGCGGCGCTCGGATCCGTCGACCTCTTGCTGGGCTTCGACGAGGTCGTCGCGCTCTTGCCTAGCAACCTCGAGACCATCTCGCCCGGCAGGACTGTCGCTGTCGTGTCCACCAGCCAGGTCCCGACCGGCGACATGGTGACGCACCCTGAGCGGTCCCTGCCGTCGTCGGACCGGGTCGGGGCCGTGCTCTCGGGGATGGTGGGCGCGGATCGCTGCTTCCTCGTCGACAGCGTCGAGGTCACCAGGCAGCTCCTCGGCTCGTCGATCTACGCGAACATGTTCCTCCTCGGTGTCGCCTTCCAAGCCGGTGCCCTTCCTCTGCCCCATGCGGCGATCGAGTATGCGATCGAGCTCAACGGCGTCGACGTCTCGAAGAACCTCGCCGCGTTCGGATGGGGTCGAGCGTGGGTCGCCGAACGCGAGCAGGTGCGAGGAGCCCTCGTCGTCCGGACCCGCCGTGGCGAAGCCATCGGCCCCGCTCGCGCGGGCGTGCAGCTGCCCGAGACGCTTCGCCAGGTCCCGGAGCTGCATCGCCTCGTGGAGCTGCGTGCGCGGGACCTCGTCGAGTACCAGAACCTCGCCTACGCGCAGGAGTACCTCCGGATCGTCGAGCTTTCGCTGAACGCTGAGAAGGGCGTGGGCCGAGGGTCGCACGATTTCTCGATCGCCGTCGCGCGATCGCTCTACAAGCTCATGGCGTACAAGGACGAGTACGAAGTCGCCCGGCTCCATCTCGAGGCGTTGCCGGAGGAAGCACGCCGGCCGGGCAGCCGCGTCAGCTGGCACCTCGAACCGCCGATCCTCAAGTCGATGGGGCTGCGCCGGAAGATCGACGTGGGGCCATGGTTCCGCTACGTCTTCCTCGTGTTGCGAGCAGGGCGTTTTCTGAGGGGCACGGCGTTGGACCCCTTCGGCCGCACGGACGTGCGAAGAGCTGAGCGCGAGCTCGTGAGGGAGTACGAAACGGACATCCGCCGGGTGGCAGAGATCGTCGATGCCGAGAGCTACGGCGCAGCTTGCGAGCTCGCTCGGCTCCCCGATGTCGTCCGCGGCTACGAGGAGGTGAAGATGCGCAACGTCGACGAATACCGAGCACAGCGGCGACGACTGCTCGCGGAGCTGGGCGTCGAGGCTGTGGACGCGCGCCGGGAACGCGCGTGACCCGGTCGAGAGTGGGGACGTTCGTGAGCCTCGGGTCTCCTGAGGCCACGGCGATCGTGAGCAGCCGGCTGGACTTGGTGCTCGTCGACGCCGAGCACGGGATCGGCGACGAGCGTGTGCTCGTCTCCCAGCTGCGAGCCGCGCGCTGCACGCACCGCTGGCTGCGGGTGAGACAGCTGGCAGACGCGCCGAAGGCGCTGGACCTCGGAGCCGACGGCGTCGTGGTCCCGCGTATCCGCGGCGTGGCCGAGGTGGCCGAGCTGGTGCGGATCTGCACGTACCCCCCAGATGGCATCCGGGGGCTCGGCCCGTCGGCCGCGAACCTCTACGGGGCGATCATGCGCGAGGAGCTCATGCACGGTGTGCGCCACGGTGAGCTTTGGCCGCAGATCGAGACGCTCGAGGCCGTCGAGGCGCTCCCGGAGATCCTCGCGCTCGACCCGGGCCCCACGGGGGTGTTCATCGGTCCGGGGGACCTGTCGGCCGCCCTCGGACACCCCGGCGAGCTCGGTCATCCGGAGGTGCAGCAGGTGGTGGAGCGGGTGGTCGATGCCTGCGCCGCGGCAGGACGGCGGTTCTCGATCTTCTCCCCGAACCGTGCCGACGCCGAGCGCTGGATCGAGCGCGGTGCATCGACTGTGGTGATCGGTTCGGACGCGAGCTGGATGATCGAAGGTATCGCCCCGATATGGGCGCTGGCGGAAGCGCAGGGTTCGGCGTGAAGGCGACGGTGGTCAAGACGGACGGAGACTTCGAGAACCCCGAGATCGAGCGGTCGATCTTCGCACGCGCCGGGTTCGACCTCGTGGAGCTGCACGGACCGCCGCCCGTCGAGGAGCTGGTCGAGCGGGCCCGAGATGCCGACGCGTTGATGGTCCTTGCCTGCCGAGTCGGTCGCGACTTGCTCGAGCAGCTCCCTCGTCTCCGGGTGGTCGCGCGCTACGGCGTCGGCGTCGACACGGTCGACGTCGAGGCGGCAACGACGGCTGGCGTATGCGTCACCTACGTGCCCGACTACTGCGTCGACGAGGTGAGCGCCCACGCGGTCGCGCTGATGCTCGCCGTGTGGCGCAAGCTGCTCGTGCTGCGCGGCGTCGCGTCTGGTGGAACGTTCCCGGCCATGGAGGCGGCTCGACCTGTGCATCGGCTGGCGGGGTCCAGAGTGGGGTTGGTCGGGTTCGGGGTGCTCGGCCAGGCCGTGGCGAGGAAGCTGGCCGGGTTCGACGTCGAGATCGTTGCCACGGACCCGAAGGTGCCCGCGGACGAGTTCGCGTCGCATGGCGTCGCCGGGATCGGGCTGAAGGAGCTCCTCGAGACGTCCGACGTGATCTCGATCCACACCAACCTCACCCCGGCCACCTTCCACCTGATCGGCGCCGAGGAGCTCTCGCGCTTCAAGCGCGGCGCCATCTTGATCAACACGGCGCGAGGTGCGGTGGTCGACCAGGCGTCCTTGGTCCGAGCGCTGCGCGACGGACGTCTCGGAGGAGCCGGGCTCGACGTCGTGGAGAAGGAGCCCCCTGACCCGGACGACGAGCTGCTGCACCTGGAGAACGTCATCGTCACGCCGCACGTCGCTGCGTACTCCGAGGAGGCGATCGCCGCGCTCCAAGAGCGCGCCGCGACGTCGGTCGTCGACGTCCTCTCCGGCGTCGAGCCGCAGCATCTCGCAGATCCGTCCGTTTGGGAGAGCCGTCGAGAGTCGAGATGACCGATCACGCACCCGAGAGCGGGTCGCAAAGCGCAGAGGCCACGGGGCCCGTGCCCGGGGATGATGCGCCATCGCCGGGGACGACGCTCATGGAGGAGCTGTCGACGCGCCTGAGCAATTGGGGAAGATGGGGTGCCGACGACGAGCTCGGGACGCTCAACCATCTGACCGAAGAACGGCGTGTGGCGGCATGCGCCGACGTCGTGGCCGGTGAGGCGATCTCGCTCAGCATGGCGTTCGACCGGTTCGGGCCTCAGCCCCGGGGCGACCGGAGACTGAACCCCTCCTTGTCCATGCTCCAGACGGGGACCGACGTCAGGCTCGGTGTGCAAGAGGGCTGCGTCGACGGTTGGGGGTATGCCGACGACATGGTGACGATGGCGCTCCAGGCCGCCACCCATTGGGACAGCCTCG
>JAJYGW010000013.1 GCA_021790615.1 Actinomycetes bacterium
CGTCGGGATCGGCGGGGCGAGCCTCGGAGCCGGCGAGGCGGAGCTCGGGGCTGGCGGAACAGGCAGGCTCAGCCGGCTGGTCTGAGGGCTCCCTGCCCCGAGCGGCAGGCCGCTCTCGCGCGCGCACGGTCCCCGGTCGGGCGCAGCTCGCCGAGGTCAGGGGAGCATCGCGGTCCGGAGCTCGGGGGCGATCCTCCGGTCAGCAGTCGGAGCACCGGAGCGACGGGCGGCAACCTCGAGCACGAGATCCTCGTGGGCCATGACGACGGCGAAGCGGCCGTCCGCACGCGCCTCCGCCTCCTCCCCCAAGCGGTCGAGCGCGGCGTCGTCGTGCGCGGGATCGTGGTGGAACAGCGCAAGGGCCTTCGCTCCGACCTCTCCGGCCAGGTAGGTCGCGTAGGAGACCGTGCTGTGGCCCCAGTCCGCCTTCGTCGCGAACTCCTCCTCGGTGTACTGGCCGTCGTGGATCAACAGGTCGACGCCCGCGCAGAGATCCCGCGCCTCGTCGCTCACCTGGAAGCGCACTCGACCCTCCGTCGCAGGTGCCTGGTGGTCGCTCACATACGCGATGCTGAGCCCCGCGGCCTCCAGTCGGTAGCCGAGCGCCGGCCCCCGGTGCACGAGCGCTCGGGCTCGCACCGTCACGCCCCTGGTCTCCACCGAATCCCCGTCGGTGAGCGACCGGAAGTGGAGCCGGGCGGGAAGGGTGGCCATCGGGATCGGGAAGTAGGGCGGGCTCGCGAGTGCTTCGAAGGTCCGGCGCAGCGTCGCCTCGCTCCCGGGACCGTGGATGGTGAGCTCGACGTCCTCCCGGAGCGCAGGAGGGAAGAAGGGGAGACCCTGCACGTGGTCGAGGTGGAGGTGCGACACGAACGCCCCGAGCCGGAGCGGCCCCGTCGTACGGGGCAGCCAGCGCTCGAGCAGCGCGAGGCCGAGGCGGCGTGCGCCGGTCCCGAGGTCCAGCACCAGTGGGGGAGCACTGTCGTCGAACGAGACGGCCACTGCGGAGGTGGCCCCTCCGTAACGGGCGACCTCCGGCCCCGAGCACGGGCACGATCCCCGGGCGCCGAAGAACGTGACTGTGGCCACTCCCACTCCCCTCTCCCGGGCTGCACAGGCAGGCCGGGCGGTCCCGCTCCTCGGCTCGAACCCCGCTGGCCCCCGAGGGGCCGGACTGGTACTCGGTCACCCGAGCCCTGTTCTCCCCGCCCGGGCCCGGGGCCCCCGTATGCTATCGCCACCCCGACCCCGATGACGGCGCACGTGCTGCTTCGAGAGGAGATCCCATAGTGACCGCAGCCGCACGCCCCCGCCGCCGGGCGAGCTACCGGCGCGCCCTACGCTCGGCCGACCTCCGCCGGCTGCTCCTCTGCAACGCCGTCTCGGGAACCGGCTCGTGGAGCTACTCGGTCGCGCTGACCGTCTTCGTCTTCGAGCGCACGCACTCGCTCGTGTGGGTCTCCGCCGTCGCCCTTGCGCGCTTCGTGCCCTCGATGCTCGTGAGCGCGTACGGCGGGCTGCTCGCCGAGCGCTTCGAGCGTGCCCGGCTCCTCGTCGTGCTCAACGCGGTCCTCGCGCTGCTCCAGGTCGCCCTGGCGGTACTCGTGCTCGGGCAGGGTCCCGTGGTGATCGCTCTCGGCCTCGCCGCCCTGACCAGCATGGTGGGGACGGTCTCCAACCCGACCGTCGCCGCCCTCATCCCCCAGGTCGTTCCCGAGGACGACCTGGCCGCGGCCAACGCGCTCAACGGGACCGTCGACAACCTCGTCGTGCTCGCCGGGCCGAGCGTCGGTGCCCTGCTGCTCCTGGCCGGGGGACCGGTCCTTGCCGTCCTGGTCAATGCCCTCAGCTTCGTCGTCGCGGGGATCCTCGACCTCCGCCTCCACGTGCGGAGCCGGCCGACGGACACTTCCGCCGGGGGCCGCGTCCATCCGGTCGCCCAGGTGCTCGCCGGCTTCTCGGCGATCGCGAGCTCCTCCGCTGCGGCAACACTCGTCGCGTTCAGCGTCGCAGCGAGCTTCGTCTACGGCACGGACACGGTGCTCTTCGTCTCCATCTCACGGGACCTACTGGGAACCGGCACCGTAGGCTACGGCTACCTCCTGGCCGGCCTCGGGCTCGGCGGGCTGGTCGGAGCGGCCGTGGTCAACCGCCTCGCGGCCTGGCCTCGGCTCGGGCCGGTCATCCTGGGCGGGCTCGCGCTGTACCTCCTCCCCGACGCGCTCATGGTCGTCGTGCACTCCCCCGGCGTCGCGTTCGGGCTCCAGGTCGCGCGGGGGATCGGCACGCTCGTCGTGGACACCCTCGCGATCACGTCGCTCCAACGCAGCGTCAGCCCGGAGATGGTCGCCCGGGTCTTCGGGGCCTTCTTCGCCATCGTGCTCGGCGCGATCACCGCAGGCGCACTCCTGACCCCGCTCGTCCTGCGTGCCGGGCTCAGGGAGGCGCTCCTCCTCTACGGTCTCGGCATCCCACTTCTCAGCCTCGCCACCATCCCCTGGCTCGTTCGCATGGACCGGGCAGCTGCCGTGACTGCCGCGACACTCGCGCCTCGCGTCGCGCTCCTGGAAGCGCTTGCGCTGTTCACTGCTTCGTCCCGCAGCGTGCTCGAGCGCCTCGCAGCAAGCGCCACCGAGCAGACCGTGAGCGCCGGCATCGCAGTCGTCGAGGAGGGGGCGACCGCCGACGCCGTCTACGTGGTGGAGGCCGGCGAGCTCGAGGTGACCGCGGTGGGCGAGTCGGGAGGACCCGCCCGCCACCTCGGCACTCTCGGCGCAGGGGCGTACTTCGGGGAGATCGGGCTCCTCGCGGGGATCCCCCGCACCGCAACCGTGTCCACGTGCGCGCCGAGCAGGCTCCTGCGCATCGACGGGCCCGCCTTCCTCGCCGCCCTCGGTGACGCGGGAGCCTCCAGCGCGCTCGTCACCGGCGCTGCCGCTCGGCTCTCCCGGACCCACCCCTCCCTCCCCGCACCGCTGGCCGAGCAGCCGTGAGCCCCGAGGACATGACCCCGCAGGACACCGACGACCACCGCTGGCACGCCGTCGCAGCGGCGACCAAGGGCTTCCTCCCCGAGCAGGAGGCTTGGGCACTGCATGCGGCCGGCGTGACGGCGGCACGCAGCGGGCTCGGCCCGCTCCTGGAGGTCGGCGCGTACTGCGGTCGCTCGACGCTCTTCCTCGGGGCCGCCGCTCGTGACGGGGGTGAGGTGCTCTTCAGCCTGGACCACCACCGCGGCTCGGAGGAGAACCAAGCCGGTTGGGAGCACCACGACCCGTCACTCGTCGACGCCGCCACGGGTCGGATGGACACCCTCCCCCACTGGCGGCGGGCGGTCGAGCGCGGAGGCCTCGAGGCCGTTGTCGTGGGGCTCGTCGGCGAGTCCTCGACCGTCGCCCGTCGCTGGCGGGCCCCGCTGTCCCTGGTCTTCATCGACGGCGGCCACGGCGAAGACGTCGCCTGGGCGGACTACGACGGGTGGTCACCGTGGGTCGCGATCGGGGGCCTCCTCGCGATCCACGATGTCTTCCCCGATCCCGCCGACGGGGGCCGGCCGCCCTTCGAGCTCTACCAGGCAGCGTGCTCGAGCGGGGAGTTCGAGGTGGTCGGCGAGGAGGGGAGCCTCCGGGTGCTGCGCCGCGTCGACCGGCACGCCGTAGGCATCGACCGGCACGCCGTAGGCATCGCCCGCACCGGCGGGGCCAGCCAACCGTGATCCGCGCAGTCGCCTTCGACCTGGGGGGTGTCCTGCTGGACTGGGACCCGCGCCACCTCTTCCGGCGGCTGCTTCCCGACGAGACGTCGGTCGAGTCGTTCCTCGAGGAGGTCGACTTCTTCGCCTGGAACGGCCGTCTGGACCGCGGGGTGCCGATCCGGGAGGGGGTCGCCGAACTCTGCGCTGCCCACCCGCGTCGGGCCTGGCTGATCGAGGCGTTCGCGGCGAACTGGCTCGAGACCGTCGCCGGCCCGATCGCCGGGATGCCCTCACTGGTCGGGGAGCTGCGCCGCCGAGGCGTGCCATGCTTCGTCTGCACCAACTCGGCCGCCGAGACCTTCGGCGTGGCGCGCGCCGCGTACCCGTTCCTCGGCCAGCTCGACGGGGCGGTCGTGTCGGGGGAGCTCGGCTGCTGCAAGCCGGACGGTGCGTTCTACGCAGCCGTGCTGGACCGCGTCGGCCTGCCGGCGCCGGAGATCCTCTTCGTCGACGACCGGACCGAGAACGTGGCCGGTGCCGAGCGAGCCGGGCTCACCGCCGTCCACTTCACGGACGTAGAAGCCCTCCGAGTCCAGCTCGCGCGCTGCGGCGTCACCACCTGAACGGGTCCGCCCGCGCTCGGGGGCGACAACTCGGCGGGCGAGTGGTCACGTCCCGCGCTCGAGGACTCGGGGCACCAGCGGTGCCACCCAGCGGCGGTGGAGTCCCACGGAGGCGCTCGGGACCGCCGGGGGGTTGCCCCGTGGCAGCGCTCCCGGGGGCGACGCCATCCTCGCGAGCTCTCGGAAGACGTCTCCCCCCGCCGAGTCCGGGGTGAGCGCGGCCGCCGCCAGCACCACGGCGGCAGCCGAGTAGGTGGTCGCCTCCCCGCCGGGGAAGCTCACGACCGCCGTCGGGTCCTCCTGAGGGACGAGCCCCGTCCAGTACCGCCCGTCCTCTCGGCGAAACCGGCCCAGCCACCAGAGCACCTCCAGTGCCGCCGCCCGCTGCCCGGCGACGTCGAGGGCGAGCGCGTACTCGGCCGTCTCCGCAGCCGTGACCCACGCCCGGTCCTGGACGCAGCGCACCCCGAAGCCGTCCAGCACGAATGCCGGCCGCCCGGCACGGAGTCGTCGGTGCCCACCTTCGCCACCGAGTGCGCCGCACAGGACCGGGTAGTACCAGTCCATCGCCCAGCGCGCCTTGTCCGCGAAGACCGACGGCCGGGCAACGATCGCCGTGCGGAGGCGGCGCTCCGCCTCCCCCCAGGCCGGGCGGCGCACCTCGCAGACCTCGGCCAGGCGACATGCTGCGCGCAAGCTCGTGAGCAGCGAGGACGAGCCGGTCAAGAGCGCAAACGACCCAGCGGTCCCGTCGGGGTCGACGGCCCACGCGAAGGCGCCGTCTTCTCGCTGGTAGCGCAGCGCGAAGTCGATCGCCCGGTCCACCACCGGCCACATCGCCGAGACGAAGCCTGGGTCCCCGAACGTCCGCCAGTGCTGCCAAACCCCGGTGGCCACGTACGCGACCACGTTCGTATCCCGGCGGGGGTCCTCGACCCCACGAGCGAGGTAGTAGCGGCACCACGAGCCGTCTCGGAGCTGCGAGCCTGCGAGCCAGTCGTACGCGGCGTCTGCCTCGGCCCGTCGACCGCACGCGGCGAGCGCCATCGCGGCCTCGACGTGGTTCCACGGGTCGGCGTGCCCGCCGGGTGACCACGGGATCAGCCCGGACGGGAGCTGGGTCTCCGCAAGCGTCGCGGCCGTGCTCGCCAGTGCGCCCGCATCCAACGCGCCGGGTATCGCAGCTGCGCCGCGGGGCGCGCCGGGTGCTCGGCAGGAAAGCTCCTCGATGGCCTCGCTCATGCCCTGGCAGACCCCTGCGCACCGGCCCGGGCGGCGCTCGCTGCGGCCTCGAGCTGCGGAAGAGTCTCGGTCACCGGCCACCTCCCCCGACCGCGCTCCCGCCGGGTGCTCGCACTGGCGCAGTCGGCGCGGCCTGCTTCCCGGCTCTCGCTGGCAGGCGGACCGCGTAGACGACGAGGCTCTTCCCGAGGAGCGGGTTGAGCGCCCAGTCCGCTCGGCGAGTGAGCAGGGGAGCCTTCTCGATGTCCCAGACGAGGACGCGGTGATAGGCCCGCACCAGCGCGTGGTCGGCCCGAT
>JAJYGW010000182.1:0-4776 GCA_021790615.1 Actinomycetes bacterium
GATGCTCCACCGGGCCGGGCGGCGGTCCTCCGCAGCGCCTCGGACGCCGCCCTCGCCGCACTGGCGCAGACACCGTCGATGCTGCCGGCGCTCGAGGCGGCGGGGGTCGTGGACGCAGGCGGCGCGGGCTACGTGCTGCTCCTCGAGTCCCTTGCCGTCGCAGCCGGGTCGCCCGCCCGCGAGCTCGGGCTCGCCGGCCTGGCGGTCGCCGGCTCGGCGCTGGGCCACGCAGCAGCCGGCGCCGGCGCCGCTGGCGCCGGGGTCCAGCCGATCGGAGCCGGCGGCGGGACCGGAGCGGGCGAGGGGAGCGGCGTCGGCAGCAGGACCGACCGTGCGACGGTCGCAGAGTGTCGCTTCGAGGTCATGTACCTCCTCGAAGCGCCGGACTCCTCGATCGCAGCCTTCCGGGACGTCTGGGCTGGCATCGGCGACTCGATCGTGGTGGTGGGGGGGGACGGCCTGTGGAGCTGCCACATCCACACCGACGACATCGGCCCGGCGATCGAGGCCGGGTTGGATGTCGGCCGGCCACGCCAGATCCGGGTGACCGACCTCGCCGAGCAGGTGGAGGAGGAGCGCTGGGTTCGGGAGGCCGGGACACACGAGGGCCCTGAAGGGGTGCTGGACGGGCCGGTGCACCCGACCGCCGTCGTCACCGTCGCGCCTGGAGCCGGCGTGCGGCGGATCTTCCGCTCGCTCGGGGTGCGCGAGGTCGTCGAGGGCGGGTCCGGCCAGAACCCGTCCGTCGCGGAGCTGCTCGCAGCGATCGGGCGCGCTGGCGGCGAGGCGGTGGTCGTCCTCCCGAACGAGGGCAACGTCGTGCCGGTTGCGATGGAGGCGGCCAAGCTCGCGGACAAGCCGGTCGCCGTGGTCCCGACGCGCTCGGTCCCGGCGGGGATCGCTGCCGCCTGCGCGTACGACCCGGAGTCCGACCTCGCCACCAACGCCGGCGCCATGGGGGAGGCCGCCGATCGGGTGGTCGCGACGGCCGTGACCCGGGCGGTCCGCCCGAGCAACGGACCGACTGGTCCGATCGCGGTGGGGGACTGGCTGGGGCTCGCCGGTGATCGGATCGAGGTGGTGGAGCAGAGCGCCGCGATGGCCGTGGTGGGGCTGCTCGCCAAGCTCGTCCGGCCGGAGCACGAGCTGTTGACGCTCATCGAGGGGGAGGGATCGAGCGAGGCCGACGTCCGGGCGGTCGAGCAGTGGGTCGGGGAGCACCACCCCGATCTCGCCGTCGAGGCGCACCACGGGAGCCAGCCCGTCTACGCCTTCCTGCTCGGGCTGGAGTGAGCGGAGCTCCCCCTGCCCGGTGACCGTGGGCGCGCGCCCGGCTCGGATCCCGGCTGCGCCGCCGCCGACCCTCCCGCCGACCCTGCTGCGGCCGACCCCGCTCCCGGACCTGGCACTGCTGGCGGGCGGACCTGGCCGGGCCTCGCGGCCATCCCGGTCACGCGTCTCGGCCGGGTCGGTGCTCGCCGGAGCGAGGCGCTGGCCCACCTCGGGATCGCAACGGTCGCCGACCTGTTGACCCACTACCCGCGGCGCTACCTCGACCGGTCTCGCCAGGCGCGCCTCGCCGAGCTCGAGCCCGGCGAGGAGGCGACGCTGCTCGTGCAGGTCCGCGCCTCGACGGCGAGGAGGACGCGCCACGGGCGCTCCCTCGTCGAGCTCCGCTGCAGTGACGGGAGCGCGACGGTGCGCGTGAGCTTCTTCAACCAGCCGTGGCGCAGCGCCCAGCTCCCGGTCGGCACGCAGGTGGTCCTCTTCGGGAGGCTCGAGCGCTTCCGCGACGAGCTGCAGCTCACGAACCCCGAGGTCGACCTGGTGGGCGACCGGGCCGGGCGCATCGTCCCGCTCTATCGGACGTCGGAGCGGGCGGGGCTCACGACCTGGGAGCTCGCCGGGCTGGTCCGGGAGGCGCTCGAGCGGGCCGGGCGGTTCGCGGAGCCGCTCCCCGCAGCCTGGCTCGACGAGCTCGGGTTGATCGGGCGGGACGAGGCGGTCCACCAGATCCACCTCCCTGCGAGCAGCGCCGAGCATCTCGCAGCGCGGGAGCGCCTGGCGTTCGACGAGCTCTTGCGCCTGCAGCTCGCGCTGGTCGGCCGCCGGCGCGCCCGGGTGGCCGCCGGCGGGGGGATTCGGCACCGCGTGGATGCCGTGCCCGGCTCGCTCCTCGCCCAGCTCGAGGGGTCCCTCCCGTTCCGGCTGACCCCCGGGCAGGCGAGCGCCGTCGCGGAGATCCTCGCCGACCTCGCGGCGCCGGTGTCGATGCACCGGCTCTTCCAGGGCGATGTCGGGGCGGGCAAGACCGTCGTCGCGCTCCACGCGATGGTCGCTGCCGTCCAGGGGGGCTACCAGGCAGCGCTTCTAGCGCCGACCGAGGTGCTCGCCGAGCAGCACTTCGCGGCCTTGGAGCGGCTGACGGGCGACCTCCGGCTGGCGGGGGGGGAGCCGCTCCGCCTCGGCCTGCTCACGGCACGCCTCGCTCCCCGCGCGCGGGCCGTGCTCCTCGACGGGCTCGCAACCGGTGGGGTCCACGTCGCCCTCGGGACGCACGCGCTGCTCACCGAGGATGTCCGTTTCGCTTCGCTCGGGCTCGTGGTGGTCGACGAGCAGCACCGTTTCGGAGTCGAGCAGCGGGCCCAACTGCGTCTCCGGGCGACTGATGCGGGAGCGGCGGAGCCGGACCTGCTCGTGATGACCGCGACACCGATTCCGCGGACCGCTGCCATGACCGTCTACGGCGACCTCGACCTCACCGTCCTCGGCGAACTGCCGCCCGGACGACGCCCTGTCCGGACCATCTGGGCGCGAGGACCGCTCGAGGTGGCCGAGGCCTGGGGGACGGTCCGCCAGCAGGTGGCGGAGGGCGGCCGGGCCTACGTCGTCTGTCCCCTGGTCGATGGGTCCGAGCGCGTCCAGGCTCGCTCGGCGACGGAGGAGGCCGAGCGACTCGCTGCGGGCGAGCTCTCGGGGCTGTCGATCGACCTCCTCCACGGTCAGATGGGGGCGCGGGCTCGCGAGAAGGTGATGGCCGCGTTCCGCGACGGCGAGATCGACGTGCTGGTCGCGACCACCGTCATCGAGGTCGGGGTGGACGTCGAGGAGGCGAGCGTGATGGTGGTGGAGAGCGCCGACCGATTCGGGCTGGCCCAGCTCCACCAGCTCCGTGGCCGGGTTGGTCGGGCGACCCGGCCGAGCTGGTGCTTCCTGCTCACCGACGGCGACGTCGCGCCGGACGCGGCCGAGCGGCTGGCAGCGCTCGTGGGCTCGAACGACGGTTTCGCGCTCGCCGAGGTGGACCTGTCACTCCGGGGCGAGGGCACGGTGCTCGGGGTGCGCCAGCAGGGCCGGAGCGACCTGCGGCTCGCGTCGCTCGCGACCGACGAGGCCCTCGTGCGACGCGCCCGGGAGGTTGCCGATGCGCTGCTTGCCGAGGACCCGCGCCTCACCTCGGCGCCGCTCCTCGCCGCTGAGGTCTCGCACTTCGTCGGGGACGAGGCCGAGTTCCTGCTCAAGTCCTGAGCTCCTCGCCGCGCCCCGGAGCGGCCCCCCGACGCAGGCGGCTATGGGGAGCGCCGACGCGGGCTCGGGCGCCTCTCGAGCGCTGCCCGGGGGTCGCCACCTGACCACCTCTACCATGGCGCGGTGCGGGTGATCGGCGGGGAGTGGGGTGGCCGGCACCTGGTGGTCCCCCGGGGGCGAGCCGTGCGGCCGACGTCGGATCGGGTCCGTGAGGCGATGTTCGACATGCTCGAGGCGCGCGACCTCGTGGACGGGGCTCGTGTGGTCGACCTCTTCGCCGGGAGCGGCGCCCTCGGCCTGGAAGCGCTCTCGCGCGGGGCGGCGTTCGCGACCTTCGTCGACACCAGCGCCGAGGCCGTCGCCGCCATCCGGGGGAACCTCGCGACGCTCGACGGCCAGGGCCCCAGTCGGGCGAAGGTGGTGCAGGGTGACGCCCTGCGCTTTCTCGCCGGCGGGATCGACGCGGACCTGGTCCTGTGCGACCCCCCGTACGCCTTCACGGCCTGGGAGGAGCTACTCGGCGCGGTTCGCGCCGACTGGGGGTTGTTCGAGTCCCGGCTCGAGCTCGAGTCGCAGGAGCTGGCGGCTGGGGGATGGGTCCTCGTGAAAGGCCGGCGCTACGGCACTACGCTCGTGACCCTGGCCCGCCGAGCGAGACCGGCTGCAGGGTGCTCGGCTCGCAGGGAGATCCCCGAGGGAGGTGGAGGGTGAGGACGGCACTGGTCCCCGGCTCGTTCGACCCGTTCCACAACGGTCATCTCGAGATCGTCGAGCGCGCCGCCCGGCTGTTCGAGAGCGTGGTCGTCGCCGCGATGCGCAACCCGCAGAAGGGCGCACCGCTGTTCGACTTCGCAGAGCGCAAGGCGATGATCGAGGAGTCCACGGCCCACCTCGGTGGGGTGCGAGTCGTCGCCATGACCGGTCTGGTCGTCGACCTCGCGAGCGAGGTCGGCGCGAGTGCGATCGTGAAGGGGCTGCGAGCGGTCTCCGACTTCGAGAACGAGTTGCAGATGGCGCAGCTCAACGAGCGGCTGTCGGGCATCGAGACCATCTTCGTCCCCACGCACTCGGCCTACTCCTTCGTCGCCTCGCGCCTGCTTCGCGAGGTGGCCCGCTTCGGGGGAGACGTGAGCGCGTTCGTGCCGAAGCCCGTCGCCACCCGCCTCGCAGAACGCTTCCCGGTGGGGGGTGCGAGCCGTGGTTGACACCGGCGTCCCGCGGGCGGTCGACGACTTCGAGGGGGTGCTC
>JAJYGW010000182.1:4786-5847 GCA_021790615.1 Actinomycetes bacterium
CTCTCGGACGCCCTCGACCTGGTGAGCTCCGCTCGGTCGATGCCCTTCTCGGCGCACGCGCTCGTCGAGCGGGACGAGCTGCTCGACCTGCTGGAGGCGTTGCGCTCGGGCCTGCCTCGCGAGCTCCGGGAGGCCCGACGGATCCTCGAGGAGCGGGACCGCCTGCTCGGCGAGGCGCGCGCCGCGGCCGAGGACCTGCTCGGCGAGGCGCGCCACCAGGCGAGCGAGGTCACCAGCGCGGCGAAGGCCCGCGCCGAGCGGCTGCTCGCTCGGAGCGACCTCGTGCGTGCGGCGGAGCGTCGAGCCGAGGAAGTCCGCGCAGCCGCGGAGGCGGACGCGTCCCGACGCTGTCGGGAAGCCGATGCCTACTGCGACGCTCGCCTGGCGAGCCTGGAGGGGGTCCTCGCCCGCATCGGCGAGGCGGTTGCTGCCGGGCGATCCCAGCTCGCGGCGAGCCGACGTCAGCCCTCGCCCGCCGCGGTGGCCGAGGCCGAGGAGCCCGAGTTCTTCGACCAGGACGGGGACGAGTCGTGAACCGGCCCTTCCGTGTGAACATCGCTGCGCTCCGGCACGCGCCGGGCAGCGCGCTGCGGATCACCCTGAGTGGGCCGGTCCCGGCACTCGCCATGCCCGAGGCTGCGGTCGTGGCCGGCGCGACGGCCAGCGTCACCGGGCGGCTCGAGTGGGCGAGCGGTGGGCTCCTCGCCACCCTCGAGGTCTCCGCTCCCTGGGTGGGCGAGTGCCGTCGTTGTCTCCAGCCGGCATCGGGAACCCTCCACGCGGTCACGCGCGAGCTGTTCAGCGAGGACGCGGCGGCAGTCGAGGAGGGGCTCGCCTATCCTCTCCGGGGCGACGTGGTGGAGCTCCTGCCCCTCGTGCGGGACGCGCTCCTGCTCGAGCTCCCCATCGCCCCGCTGTGCAAGCAGGACTGCGAGGGCTTGTGCCCGCAGTGCGGAGGTGACCGCAATCTCGAGCGGTGCGGGTGCCGGGCGGAGGTCCTCGATCCGCGCTGGGCGGCCCTCGGCCCGCTCGTAGGCGGGTAGGCGGTAGCGCAGGAGCGA
>JAJYGW010000063.1 GCA_021790615.1 Actinomycetes bacterium
AGCTCGCCGTGCAGGTGCTGCCCGAGGACCTGCTCAAGTTCGGCCTGATCCCGGAGTTCGTGGGGCGCCTTCCCATGATCGGGGCGGTCTCGAACCTCGACAAGGAGGCGCTCGTCCGCATCCTCGTCGAACCGAAGAACGCGCTCGTGAAGCAGTACCGCAAGGTGTTCGAGCTCGACCGGGTGGAGCTGGTGCTGACCGACGACGCCCTGGAGGCCGTCGCAGAGCAGGCGCTCCTGCGCGGGACCGGCGCGCGCGGCCTGCGGGCGATCCTCGAGGAGGTGCTGCTCGACGTCATGTACGACCTCCCCAGTCGCAGCGATGTCGGGCGCTGCGTGGTGGACCGCTCGGTCGTGCTGGACCGGGTCGCGCCGACGCTGGTGCCGAGAGGGGACCGTGACGTGCTCGACGGGCCGCGCCGCGCCGCCTCCTGATCTGTCGCAGGCGCCTACCGAGCCGGCGTCGGCCCGGCGGTGGCTGGACGGGCTGGTGGACTTCGAGACGGCGCCCGAGGGTGCCGGCGAGGCGCTGGCTGCCCAGTCCGTGGCTGCCCAGTCTGCCGCCGCCCAATCGGTGGGTGCCTGGTCGCCGGACGCGGTCGCGCGAATTCTCCGGTTCCTCGGAGACCCCCAGGTCGACCTCCCGGTGATCCACGTGACCGGCACGAACGGCAAGGGCTCCGTCGTCGCCATTGCCGCCAGCCTCCTCGAGGGAGCCGGCCTGTCGACGACTGCGTACACCAGCCCCGATCAGGGCGCCGTCGAAGAGCGCCTCTCGGCGCGCCAGGCGCCGGTCAGCCCAGTCACCCTGGACGGGCTCCTCGAGCTCGTCCGCCACGCGGCAGAGGCCGCGGGTGTCGTGCCGAGCCGGTTCGAGGCGCTCACCGCCGCCGCCCTCCGCTTCGCCGGGGACGAGGCGCCCGATGCGGCCCTCGTCGAGGTCGGCCTCGGCGGCCGGGACGACGCCACGAACGTCGTCGACGCGCGCGTCGCAGTGGTCACGAACGTGGGGGGCGACCACCTCGACCTGATCGGCCCCACCCTTGCCGACGTCGCCCGCCACAAGGGGGGCATCGTCGGGCCCGGGAGTGTCGCCGTGGTGGGCGAGGAGCGTCCCGAGCTCGTGGCGCTCCTCCTCGAGCGGGGACCGAGGGACGCCTGGCTGGTCGGTCGGGACTTCGGCGTTCGGGAGTCGCGCCGGGCGGTCGGTGGTCGCACCGTCGAGCTCTGGACACGGGAGCGGACCTACGGCGAGCTGTTCCTCCCGCTTGCTGGCGCCCATCAGGCGACGAACGCCGCGATCGCCCTGGCGGCCGTCGAGGCGTTCGTCGGCGCGCCGCTCTCGGAGGAGGTCGTCGGCGAGGGCCTCGCCGCCGTTCGGGTCCGTGGACGCCTCGAGGTGGCGCATCGCAGGCCTGTCGTGCTCCTCGACGGCGCGCACAACCCGCCAGCCGCGGCGGCGCTCGCCGCCGCGCTCGACGAGGACTGGGGCGGGTGCGCGGGGTGGCTGCTCGTGATCGGGATGGTCGGGCGTCGCTCGCCGGAGGAGTTCCTGGCGGCGCTCGATCTCTCCCGGTTCCGGGGGGCGTGGGTCGCAGCGCCGGCCGTCGCGAGAGCGGTTCCCGCCCGGCGGGTCGCAGCAGCGGTGGCGGCGCACGGCATGGCCGTGTCGAGCGAGGTCGACGTGGCCGCCGCTGTCCGCGCGGCCCTGCGAGCAGCCAGGCCCGACGAGGCGGTCCTGGTCACTGGGTCGTTTCGCGTCGTCGCCGAGGCGCGAAACGAGCTGGGCGCACCCTGAGCGTGTCGGGACCCTCGGTCGGCGGAGGGGGTCCCGCGGGTAGCCTCGGTCGAGCCGTGGGACGAACGCTCGTGATCCTGAAACCCGATGCCGTCGCCCGCGGCTTGGTGGGGGAGATCCTGGCCCGGTTCGAGCGCAAGGGTCTCTCCTTCGTCGCGGTCGACCTGCGAACGCTCGACGACGCGACGCTCCGAGCGCACTACGCCGAGCACGCCGGCAAGCCCTTCCTCGAGCCGCTCGTGGCGCTCATGTCCTCCGGACCCTCGCTCCTCGCGGTGCTGGAGGGTCCCGGGGAGGACACCGTCGGGATCGTGCGCAACCTCCTCGGGGCAACGGATCCCGCCTCTGCGGCTCCGGGGACGATCCGAGGCGATCTCGGGCTCGCTCTCCCTGCGAACCTGGTCCACGGCTCGGACTCCCCGGCCACGGCGGCCGCCGAGATCGCCCGCTTCTTCCCCGCGCTCGGATGACCGGGCTCGGGCGTGCGATCGAGCACGCGCCTGTGCCCCACGGTCTGGCGCGCCCATGGGGCGCGCCTTGTGGGCTTGCTCGTGGCCCCCTAGCGTGGTGGGGCGCAGTCGGCGCTCGTCCCCGAGGGTTGGCCCATGCCTGACAACCGCTCCTCGCTCTCGCCTTCCTCCTTCCTCAGCCGCGACATCGCGGTCGATCTCGGGACCGCGAACACCCTCGTCTATGTGCGCGGGCGTGGGATCGTCCTCGACGAGCCATCGGTCGTCGCGATCAACGTCCGCGACGGTCGCCCGCTGGCGGTCGGCGCCCAGGCCAAGCGCATGATCGGGAGGACCCCGAGCGACATTCGGACGATTCGCCCGCTGAAGGATGGCGTCATCGCCGACTTCGAGATCTGCGAGATCATGCTCCGCTACTTCCTGCGTCGCGTGCTCCCGCGCCGCCTGGCGAAGCCACGCGTCGTGATCTGCGTGCCCTCGGGTATCACCGGAGTCGAGCAACGTGCCGTACGGGAGGCCGCCGAGGCCGCCGGTGCCCGCAAGCCGGCTTACATCATCGAGGAGCCGATGGCCGCCGCGCTCGGTGTCGACCTCCCGATCCACGAGCCGACGGGGAACATGATCGTCGACATCGGGGGTGGGACGACCGAGGTCGCGGTGATCTCGCTCGGAGGCATCGTCACCAGCCAGTCCGTGCGGATCGGGGGCGACGAGCTGGACGAGGCGATCATCAGCTTCGTGAAGAAGGAGTACAGCGTCGCGCTGGGCGAGCGCACCGCGGAGGAGATCAAGATCGCGCTCGGTTCGGCATGCCCGCTCGAACAGGAACTGACCGCCGAGATCCGCGGGCGCGACCTCATCACCGGGCTCCCCAAGACGATCGTGACCTCGACTGCGGACATCCGCCGGGCGCTCGAGGAGCCGGTCTCCGCGATCGTCGACGCGGTGAAGGTGACGCTCGACCGGACGCCGCCAGAGCTTGCCGCGGACATCGTCGAGCAGGGGATCGTGCTCACGGGCGGCGGCGCCCTCCTCCACGGGCTCGACGCCCGCATCTCCGCCGAGACGGGGATGCCGATCATCGTCGCCGACAACCCGCTCCAGTCGGTGGTGATCGGCTCCGGTCGTTGCGTGGAGGCGTTCGAGGACCTGAAGGATCTCCTCGCCTCGCCGATCTCCTACTGAGCGGCAGGTCGTGGCGACGGTCGGACGGCAGAGGAGGGCACGCCCCCTCGTCGTCGTGCTCGTGCTGATCGGGCTGACCCTGGTGACGCTCTCGGTGCGGGGGGGAGGGGGTGGCGCAGTCGCTGGGCTCCGCGGCGCCGTGCGGGACGTGCTCGCGCCGGTCGACCGCGCGGCGAGGGCCGTCGTACGCCCGGTCGGTGACGCGATCGGTGCAGCGAGTTCGTACGGATCGCTTCGCGCCGAGAACGCTCGCCTGCGCGAGGAGATCACCCGGCTCGAGGCCAACCGGGCGACGGCCGGTGTCGACCGGGGTGCTCTCGACCAGCTCAGCGCGCTCGACCATCTCCCTTTCGCCGGGAATCTCCCCACGGTCCCGGCGGAGGTGGTCGCGCCAGTGGCCTCCAACTTCGAGCTCGCCCTCGAGCTCGACCGCGGGACGGCCTCCGGAGTCCGGGTCGGGATGCCCGTCGTGTCCGGGACCGGTCTCGTCGGGCGCGTCGTCGAGGTCTCGGGTGAGGCCTCCACCGTCCTCCTGCTCACCGATCCGACCTTCCGGGTGGGTGTGCGCATCGGCACGCACAACGTCTACGGCGTCGCAGCCGGGAACGGGTCGAGTGCCGCCATGCCGGTGTCCTTCGTCCCGAACCGCTCCGCCGTCCGGCGCGGCGACGTCGCGGTGACGGCGCTGGTCCAGGACGGCACGTTCCCACCCGGCATCCCGGTCGGGACGGTCTCGAGTGCGCGTCAGCCGCTCGGCTCACTCCAGGAGCAGGTTTCCGTCGCTCCCTTCGTGGACCCGTCCTCGCTGCTGTTCGTCGATGTCGTGCGGTGGCTCCCAGGCGATCCGCCGTGACGTGGTCGGATCGGCTGCGCTTCCCACTCGTCCTCGTCGCCGTCCTCGTCCTCGAACAGACCCTCGCCCCGGCGATGGCGATCGGTGGTGCAGTCCCGGACTTCCTGCTGCTCGTCGTGGTGGCGACCGGGACGCTCGGCCAGCCTCGCCTCGCGGCGATCGTCGGGTTCGTGACGGGCCTCGCGACCGATCTCGTCGTCACCACACCCTTCGGGCTGTCGGTCGTGGCGGACGTCCTCGTCGGCACCGCCGTCGCGGCCGCCTTTGCCGCGCCGGAGGAGCGCGGTCGGGCATGGGTCCCCATCCTCGGGGCGATCGGGAGTGCCGCGGGCGTGCTCCTCTACGCCGTCCTCGGGGGACTGTTCGGGCAGGACCAGATGCTGAGCGTGTCCCTGGTCCGGATCGTCCTCCTGGTTGGCGTGGTGAACGGCTTCCTGTGCCTCCCGGCGAGAGCGGCCTTGCGCTGGGCGCTCCTCCCCGGCGAGCTCGCTCGGGCGACCACTCCCGTCCGCCGACGCTGACCGGGCAGCGGCGGCGGGGTGGCACAGGGCAGCACGGGGTGGGAGTGGACTGCACAGGTCCACGTCAGGGGCCTCGGCTCTCCGAGATGCCTCGCTAGAGTGGCACGGATGGGCTTCGTCCGACGACTCTCCCAGCTGGTCTCGTGCCGTCGCTCGCCGTGCTCGGTCACGGCCGGCGGTCCGGACCGCTCACAGGGCGAGACGAGCGCACCCTCGGTGACGGCGTCCTCCCGTCGAACGGGGCCCCAGCCTGGCAGGCGGCCGCTGCCGTCGCAGCCGGCCCGATCGAACCCCGCAGGCTGCCGCTCGCGAAGCCTGCCCCGCGCAGCTCACTGCGCGCCATGGTCCAGAAGGGACACCACCCATGTCCGACCCCACACCACCCGGGGGGCTCCCTCGGATGCCGGCCCGCCCAGCCGATCGCCAGGCCGACACGGCCCCGTCAGTGGCGCGACGTGCCGAAGGATCCTCACTCGCCTCCGAGTCGGGGGTGCGCCCCGCTACGTCGGCGGGTAGTCCCCTCGCGCCCGGGCCAAGCGCGCCCGCGGAGGATGGCCACTCGGCCAGCTCCCGAGACACCCCGGGCAGCGCCGGGGGCAAGCAGTCGCCGTCGCCGGGCGGAGAGGTTCGGCGGGCGGAGGCCCCGGGAGTGCCGGGCTCGAGCGGGGGCCGCCGGCGCCGGCGCGGCGGTCGCGGTCGGGGCCGTGCGAACGCGATCGCAGGCTCCCCGGAGCGAGCTGACGAGCCGACCAGTGGCTCCCCGGTCGGCGCTGCCCGTCCTCTCCTCGACGCGGGTTCGCCCCCCGACGCGGGTTCGCTCCCCGAGACTGCCGGCTCTGCGGTCGAGGGCGCTCGACGTGGCGCAGCCCCTGCTCCACTGGGTGCCGCTGGCGGTGACCCTCGCCACGCCCCCTCGCCACCCCGGGATCCGTCGGCGAACGGCCCTGCTGGCGCCGGCGCCGGGGCAAGCAGCCTTCCTCCGGGCGGTCCTCGCCTCGAAGCGGGC